>JAGQRA010000128.1 GCA_020425885.1 Planctomycetota bacterium
GCCACGGCCGCGGCGCCGAACGATGTCCAGGTCCAGCTCGCGTACCTGCGCGCCCTCGTCGGCGCCGGTCTGCAGCGCCAGGTCGGGCGCCAGGCGATGGTGCAGAAGAAGCTGGCCCTCGCGAGTGGCCGGACGAGTCTGGTCTTCGCCGAGATCCTGACGCATGACGCCATGCCGGCGGTGCACGCCATCCTCTGCGAGGAAGCGCTCGCCAAGGCCGAGGCGGGTGGGGTCGACGGTCGCCAGCTCAGCGCGCTGCGCTACGTGGTCCAGGCGCGCTGTGCCGAGGATGCCAAGGCCGCCAAGGCGACGATGGACGACTACGTCCAGCACCTCAACTCGACGATCAACGACGACTGCTGGTACTTCATGACGCGGTTGCCGACCATGGGGCGGTTCGACTGGTTCGCCGCCGCGCTCGCCGACCGCATGCTCGAGGATCGGCCGAACATGGGTTACCACGAGTTCGATACCGCCGCGCTGGCGAAGTTCCTGGCCGGCAAGGTTGGCGAGGCCGTGGAGTTGCAGGAGACCTCGATCCGGCAGGGCGCACAGGGCAACGCGGAGTATGCCGAACGGCTCGAGCGCTACCGCAAGATCGCGGCCGAGCAGGCTGCCGAGCCGAAGGCGAAGGCGGGCCGGTAGTCCACCGGGGCGTCGGCCTGCCGCGGGGCTGCCCGCCTGGGTCGGGTGATCAGGGTCGGTGGGGGAGCATCCGAGCATCCGAATCCGCCCTTGCCAATACCGGCGCCGTTGCTATCTTCTTCGCCCCTTCCAGCACCCAAGAACGCACCCATGTCCAGAGTCTGTGCCGTCACCGGCCGTCGCACGCGCGTCGGTCACAAGGTCAAGCGCCGAGGCCTCGCCAAGAAAGACGGCGGCGTCGGTCGCCGCGTCACCGGGCGCAGCAAGCGCAAGTTCAAGCCCAACCTGCAGCCGATCCGCGTGCTGACCCCCGAAGGCAAGATGCTGCGTCTGCGCGTCTCGACCAAGGTGATCAAGCGCGGCGTGGTGACGCTCAAGGTCGGGGAGCGCCTGGTGTCGTTCCCGCTGGTCAAGGCCGTGCGCGGGCGCAATCGCGCGTTCACCAAGGCCCAGCGGCCGTAGCGGGTGGGCCACCTGGAGTTGGCCGCGGTGCGGCGAACGACTGGCCGTGGACCGTCGCGGCCCGTTCATGGCAGGCGAGATGGTCGATAGCTCAGGACCCGCCAACGAGACCGCGCCCGCGGGCTCCCCGACGCCAGCAGCGCCGAATCTCGACGATCCGGAGCAGTTGATCGCGGCCGTGCGCGAGGTCTCGCTGATCCTGATGGGTAATGGCCTGCCCAGGCAGTCGATGTCGCAGCTGCAGAAAATGCTGCGTGAGAACGTCGGCGACTTCCCGTGGCAGGAGGTGACCCGCCGCATTCTCACCGAGCCCGTCGACATGCAGCGCATCGTCCAGCAGGCCCTCGCTGCACAGCGCGACTGGATCTGGCGCGGCGGTCGGGAGACGCCCGGGCCGTCCGCCGGTCATCGCGCCAAGGGGTTCGTGGCGAAGATCTGCGCCCAGACCATCTTCCTCGCCATCTGGGCCATCGTCATCGTCGTCACCTTGGTCGTGCTCAAGCACGGCAATCCGAGCATCGACATCTACGGCGTGCTCGAGTGGCTCTATCAGACGTTCCCGTCGTTGCGTCGCTGAGCCGACCAGGCTGGGCCGCGCAGGCTGGGCCGCGCATGCTAGGCATGCTGATTGGGCGCTGCTCGAAGACTGGAGTTCTTCGGGATTCTTTGCCAGCAAGCCGGCGCGGGGAGGCTGCCGCGACCTTTCGAGGTCTGCTGCACCATGCCGAGGGGTTGGGGCTGACCGACCAGTGGGTAACAGCCAGTTGTGGATAGAGGCCATAGCAAGGGGATCTTCTTCCCCATCAAGGCAACCCTGCTGTGGATTGCCTGGTAGGGTCTGCGCAAAAACAGCGAGCAACCATGTTGAAATCCCGTGGAGTCCTGGCATGATTGCTTCCCTGGCTCGCGAGATGACTCGGAATGCCTAGCCGAGGATCGCGCGGACCGGTGATGGAGGTTCGCCTCCATCAGCAGCGAAACGCTCTCTGAAAGACCTTGTCGATCCGACTGACCATTGGGTCGACGTCGGGGCCGAGCGATCGTCCCCGATTCAGCAGACACTAGTCGGGTCGTGGCTGTGTGGTGGAGACCAGTATCCCCCCTCCCTAACCGCCCTCTCCATTGCGTAGCCTGACCCGCATTCGCGGGCCTCAGTTCTGACCGGCTGAGGCCCGCTTTTTTTTTCTGCGCACGTAATGCCTGTAGGAATAGGGCTTCGTCTGCTGTCGGGGGATGGCAAGATCAGTGCAGCGATGACCAAACCGGGTTTCCGCAAAGGGCGCTCTGGCCGGGCACATGGTGGTGGAGCGGGCGATGCCCACGACGCCTTCGTCAGCGGCGCGTTGTTCTCTCAGGCGCAGATCATGCAGCTCATGAAGAACGAGTTTGCCCGCGCCCGCCGGCATGGCTTCCCGCTCGGCTGCCTGCTGCTGCAGGTCGATCGGCTGGCCAACCTCGTCGACCTCTACGGTGCTGGGCTGAGACAGGCAGTGCGGACGGCGATCGCCGGGCTGGTCCGTGAGCGCACCCGCGACCCGGACCTGCTCGGGGTCAGCAGCGATGACCGCTATCTCGTCATCCTGCCGCACACGGACATCGAGCAGGCGCGGGTCGTCGCCGATCGTCTGCGTTCGGCCTTCGCCGGACTGTCGATCGAGGTCGATGGCCGCGAGCTGGACCTCTCCATCAGTCTCGGCATCAGCGCCAGTGCGGACGGCGAGACCATGTTCTTCGATACGCTCGTCGCCCAGGCCGAGGCCGCACTCGACTACGCCACCCAGCAGGGCGGCAACGTGGTGGTCTCGTTCGGTGAAGCTCGTCTGCGTGGCGGCGAGGCCGACCCGCCCGGAATCGTCGACCCCGGGGTGGCCGAGGGTGGTTTCGGCGAGGGAGGGGAAGATCGCCGTGGTTGAGGGACCGATGCGCATCCTGTTGGTCGAGGACGAACAGACCATCGCCGTCACGCTGCGCGACGACCTCGAGGGTGCCGGCTACGAGGTCGTGCACACGCCGGACGGCAAGGCCGCCATCGAACTGCTGGGCCGCGAGACCTTCGATGTCGTGATCACCGATGTGCGTCTGCCGGGAGCGGACGGCATGCAGGTGCTCGAGGCGAGCAAGCGGGCGCGACCGGACACCGAGGTGTTGGTCATGACCGCCTATGCCACCGTCCAGCACGCCGTCGATGCGATGCGGAAGGGCGCCGACGACTACATCCAGAAGCCGTTCCTCAACGAGCAGGTCGTCGAACGTCTCGAGCGCATCAAGCGCTACCGCGCCCTGCTCAGCGAGAACCAGCATCTGCGCGAGCAACTGCACACCAAGGACGGGCAGGGGCTGCCCGGGGTCATCGGTCAGAGCCGGGTCATGCAGTCGGTCATCAAGACCGTGCGCACCGTGGCGCCGACCGATGCCTCGGTCCTGATCGAAGGCGAGAGCGGCACCGGCAAGGAGCGCATCGCGCGCGCCGTGCATCAGCTCAGTGCCCGCCGCGACAAGCCGTTCATCGCGTTGTCGTGCGGTGCGCTGCCCGACACGCTGCTCGAGACCGAGCTGTTCGGTCACGAGAAGGGGGCCTTCACCGATGCCGGGCGCCAGCGTCGCGGCCGCTTCGAGATGGCCGATGGCGGCACCATCTTCCTCGACGACATCGACGACATGCCGATGTCGGTCCAGGTCAAGCTGCTGCGCGTCCTGCAGGAGCGCGAGTTCGAACGTGTCGGCGGCGAGCAGCTGGTCGAGGTCGACATCCGCGTCGTCGCCGCGACCAAGGTGCCGCTGCTCGATCACGTCGCCAAGGGCAAGTTCCGCGAGGACCTCTACTACCGGCTCAACGTCGTGCCGGTGAAGCTGCCGCCGCTGCGCGAACGCGAGGGCGATGTGCCGTTGCTCGTGCGCCATCTCGTCGACAAGGTCGGCGGCGGGCGGGCCTACACGATCAAGACCGACGTGCTCGAGGCGATGGCCAACTACTCCTGGCCCGGCAACGTCCGTGAGCTCGAGAATCGCATCGCCCAGGCGGTGGCGATGTCGGGCGGCGCCACCGTCCTCAAGAAGGAGCATCTGCTGCCGGTCGACAAGTCGCGGCGGGCGGCGCTCGACCCGCCGACGCAGCTGCCGTCGCTGCGCGAGGTCCTGGTCGAGGCCGAACGCAGGCACCTCGAGGCCGTCGTTCGCGCTGTCGGTGGTCACCGCACCAAGGCGGCGTCGGTGCTCGGGATCTCCCGCAAGGTGCTGTGGGAGAAGCTGCGCGACTACGGCATCGACTGACCCCTGGCAGCAGGCTGACCTCTGGTAGCATTGGAGTTCGCATGATCGGCAAGCGCATCGGCGTCCTGCTGCTGCTCGCCGCGTCGCTGGCGGCGCAGCAATCCACGCCTCGGGCACCCGAGCGATTCGAGCGGATCCTGTGGACCTCGGATCTGCCGGCCGTGGCTCCGCGGGCCGCGGCGCTCGGCTTCACCAGCGTGCAGATCGGGCGCGGTGTCGATCCCGCGCCCGCGGTGGCGAACGGACTCGGCTACTACCTCGATCAGCCGGTCGGCAAGGGTGTGCTCGAACTACGGGAAGGCGAGTTCACGCCGCTGCGGCTGGCCTATGAGAAGACCCGCGACCCGGCCGTCTTGGTCCGGCCCGGCTGTCTGGCGACGCCCGGTCTCGTCGACGAGCTGGCGCGGGCGGCCGCCGCCGAGGCCGTGCGGGTCGCCGGCCCCGGGCTGCGCTTCGTCGCACTTGCCGACGAGCCGTCGGCGACCAGGCACGACGCGCCGCTCGACACCTGCTGGTGTGAGCATTGCATGGACGCCTTCCGGCGCTGGGCTCGGGCCCGCTATGCCACGATCGATGCGGTCAATACGGCCTTCGGCACCCAGTTCGAGTCGTTCGACACCGCCTGCCCGCTGAGCACCGACCAGGTCAGGCGGCGCGAGCTCGGCGACACCTTCCTGCCGCGCGACCTGCGGGCGTTCGCGGCGCGGCTCGATTTCGTCGACCAGCAGTACGCGACCGCGTTGCGGAAGATCGCGAGCGCGGTCGGGGCGGCGGTGCCGGGGGTACCGATCGGCGTCACCGGCACATCGGCACCGGCGGCATTCGGCGGCGGCGATCCGTTCCGCTGGCTGCCGTCGCTGACGATGGCGGAGCCGTATCCGGTCGGTGGGGCGGCCGAGCTGGCGGCCAGCCTGCTGCCGGCCGGAGCGCACCGCTATGCCACGCTGTTCCCGCCCAGCGCGGAAGGCGCGGCTGCGACGGTCGGGCTCACAGACTTGGTCCGTGCCACCTTGGCCGATCTCGCCGCGCATGGCGCTGCCGGAGTCGTCGTCTGGAACGACAGCAATGTCTTCGGTCCGGAGGCCGAGCCGTCGCCGTTCGGCCGCGCCGTGCGCGATGGGCTGCGACGGCTGGCGGTCGAACTCGATGCCTGCGCCGGCGCCACCATCGAGCCCGGCCCGATCTGGATCGTCGAGTCGCAGGCGTCGGTGCGGGCCTGGTGGATGATCGACTCGGCCAAGGACGGCATGACCTGGGTGCGACGTCTGGCCTCCTACGAGGCCGAACACAGCACCAGCCAGGCGGCGCGCAGGAGCTGGATCGCGCTGCTGCGGGACCTCGGCTTCCAGCCGTTCTTCGTCGCCGAGTCGATGCTGGCGGAGAGGTTGCCGGTGGCGCCGCCGCGCTGCCTGGTGCTGCCGGCCGCGATCGCGCTCGGCGATCGCGCCCTGCAGGCGATCACCAGCTACGCCCGCGCCGGCGGAACGGTTCTGGCCGACCACACGCCGGCCCTCTACGACGCCGAGCTGAGCCTGCGGGAGCGGGGCGGCCTCGACGACCTGTTCGGCATCACGCAGCGGAGCCTGCGTTGGCAGGACCTGCTCGTGCGCGAGGGGCGACACCTGGGTAGCGACCTGCCTCAGGTCGAGCGCGGGCTGGGCGCGAAGCTGGCCGAGCGCCATCGCGAAGGCGACATGTTCGCCGAGAACGACCTCGACCGGGGCAGCGCGGTCTATCTCAATGCGGCCGTCTGTGAGTATGCGCGTCTCCGCCTCGATACGGCCCGCGTCGAGCAGGCGCGGCAGCTGCGTCGCCGGGTGCGGTCCGTGCTGCGGCGTGCGCGCTGCCTCGAGCCGTGCGACGTGCGCGGCCAGGGTCTGCCGACCTGCGTCGAGCGTGTCTCGCTGCGGCTTCGCGACGGCCGGCGCGTGCTCGCGATCCGGCTGGCGGCGCTCGACGATCCGAAGCTGCTCGCCATGCTGGCCCAGGACGGGCCGCGTCAGATCCGGGTCGAGCTGCCGCAGGTCCGCACCCTGCGCCTGCTCGGCGGTCCGGCTCTCGGCACCGGGCGCGAGTTCGACCTGCCGCTCGATCCGTTCGGTGCGCTGTTCCTCGAGGACGAAGGTCGGTGATCGGCTCGTCGTCGGGCACGGTGCTCGGCACGAGGGTGGAGCGGTTGCCGGACAGCCCGGGACCGGCGCTGTTGATCTCGGACCTCCACGTGCCGGAAGATGGCGGACGGGCTTTCGACAACTTGCTTGCGGCCCTCGCCGCCGCACAACGGATCGGGGCGCGGCTGTTCGTGCTCGGCGACCTGTTCGATTCCTATGTGGCGAGCGCGCAGATGCGCGTCGGGATCTGGCGCGAGGTCGCCGCGGCGATGGCGTCGGCGGCGGCCAACGGCGTGGCGATCGACGTCCTGGTCGGCAATCGCGACTTCCTGCTCGGACCCGAGTTCACCACGGCCAGTCGGGCCTGCCTGCATCATGGTGGCCTGCGGCTGGCACTGGGGGGCGTCGAGACTTTGCTGCTGCACGGCGACGAGCTGTGCCAGAACGACCTGCCCTATCAGCGCGCCAAGCGCTGGCTCCGCGGCAGCGCCGTGCGCTTCTCGGCGCGGCGGCTGCCTTTGCGGCTGGCCCTGTGGGTGGCGGCCCGCGCCCGGCGCCGCAGCCGGGAGGTGATCGCCGGTGGCGACCAGACGCGTTTCCTGCCGACCTCGTCCGCTCTCTGCGAAGCCCTGTCCGGCGGGGTCGAGCGCGTGGTCTTCGGCCACATCCATCGTCATGCCACGGTGGCGGTGGGGGGAAGGCAGGCCTTCGTTCTGCCGGCCTTCGACAGCACCCCTGCCGGCTATCTAACGGCGGCGGCGGTGATCAGCGCGGTGCGGTTCGATGGCGGCGAAGGCAACCCCGTGGAGATCTCCGTGCCGATGCTCGACCTGTCCGGCACCTGAGGGATCGCTGGCGAGGTCGGGTCGGCCGATTTTTCTTATTCGCCAACCTGCGCCCAGCGACCGAACGATACACTCTTCGCCCCTCGTTCGGGCCCAGGGCCCGACTCCGGATCTTCGGCACCGACGTGGTCCGGCCGCGATCTTTGCCAATCTGGATCGATTTCCACTTTCTCCGTCAGCTGACCGTACGCGGTCAGTGCTTTCCGCCTTCGTGAATCCCAGTCCGACCGAGCAGCCTGCCTCGGGTTCGCCGAGCCCGATCGACGTCGTCGCCATCGACGGCCCGTCCGGGGCCGGCAAGAGCACGGTGGCGCGTCGGCTGGCCCAGCGCCTCGGCTTCGCCTTCCTCGACACCGGAGCGATGTATCGCGCGATCACCTGGCGCTTCCTCGAACGGGGTTGTGCCCCGGCCGAGTGTGCCGGCGACGCCGATCACGGCGTGCAACGCATGCAGGAGGTGTTGGCCCGGACCGCACTCAGCCTGAGGTCGGGACGGGTCTACGTCGACGATCACGACGTCACCGCGCATCTGCGCACGCGCGAAGTCGAGTCGCAGGTGTCGGCGGTGTCCGCCCTGGCTTTCGTGCGCGGCGCGATGCGCGATCTGCAGCGTCGGATCGCGGCGGCTGGCCCCACCGTCGCCGAAGGTCGCGACATGGGCTCGGTGGTGTTCCCGCATGCGCGCTGGAAGTTCTATCTCGACGCCGCCCCGAGTGAACGGGCGCGGCGCCGCAGTCAGGACTTCGTTCGTCAGGGTCGTGATGTGGCCGAGGTCGAGGTGCTCGAGGAGATCCTCGTGCGCGATCGACTCGACAGCACCCGCCAGGACGCGCCGTTGCGGCAGGCTGCCGATGCCGCCTATGTCGACACGACCGGCCTGACCTTCGATGCCGTCGTCGACCGGTTGTTCGCCGCCGTGCGCGGCAGCGAACAGCGTGAACCGGGTGAACCGGGTGACGGGGGCGTCGAGCGCTCGAGTCGGGTGGCGCCATGAGCCGGCGCGTCGTAGTCAGGCGACCGAACGCCTTCTGGTGGACCATCAGCAAGACCGCCGTGCTGTGGTTCTCGAAGGTCTGGTTCCGCCTGCGGGTCGAAGGCCGCGAGAACTTCCCCGCGCAAGGGCCGGTGATCGTCGTCGCCAACCACTGCAGCAACCTCGACCCGCCGATGGTCGGCATCAGCTCGCCGCGCTGGCTGCTGTTCCTGGCTCAGGCCGGGCTGGCCCGCTTCGCGCCGGCCCGCTGGTGGATGGCGCGCGTCGGCGTCACGTTGATCGACCGCGACGCGCCGTCGAAGGAGGCGCTGCGCCTGCTCGCCGATTCCCTCGCCGCCGGCCATCCGGTCGGCATCTTCCCCGAGGGCACGCGCAGCAAGGACGGCAAGGTCGCGCCGTTTCGCAACGGCGTCGACTTCCTGGTGCGGCGCACCGGGGCGGCGGTGCTGCCGGTCGGCATCGACGGTTCGTTCGCGGCGATGCCACGCAAGGCCTGGTGGCCGCGGCCGCGCAAGGTCATCGTGCGGTTCGGCGAGCTGTGGCCCGCCGAACGCCTGCTGGCCGAAGGTGGCCGC
>JAGQRA010000129.1 GCA_020425885.1 Planctomycetota bacterium
CGCCGAGCGCCACGGTCAGAAACGCGATCGCCGAGGCCAGCAGCACCGCGCGCCGCGGGTTGCCGCTCCGGCGATCGGCCTTGGCGAACGGCGCCAGGAACGGAAACAACCTGTCGTTGGCCAGCGCCTGCAGGATGCGCGGCGCGCCGAGGAACGACGCCAGCGCCGAGCTCAGCGTCGCCGCGAAGACTCCGGCCGTGATGACCCAAGGCCAGCTCGCGACCCGCCGCATGGCGTCGTAGTCCTTGATCAGGTCGCCGCCCTTCATCGCGCCGGCGAACAGCAACGCCACCCCGAAGTAGACGATCATCGACAGCCCGACCGCGGCGAAGGTGCCGATCGGCAGACTGCGCGCCGGATCCTTCAGATCACCCGACATGCTGACGCCCTGCGTGAAGCCGGTGACCGCCGGGAAGAACAGCGCGAAGATGACCCAGAACGGCATCTCGCCGACCGGCTGCCAATTGGCGGCCATGTTGCCGGCGTCGAAACGCGTCGCTGCGCCGACGACGAACACGACGATGGCGGCACCGAGCACCGCCATGATCACGAACTGGAACCGTGTCGCCCAGTCGCTGCCGAGCCAGGCCAGCGCGAACAGGGGCACGATCGCGAGCGCCGCGATCGCGCGCGGCGGCAGCCACTCGACGGTGACCACGGCGCCGACCCCTTCGGCGAAACCGATGGCGTAGAACGCGATCGACACCGATTGCGCCAGGAACAACGTGATGCCGATGGCGCCGCCGAACTGCGGCCCGAGCGTGCGTGAGATCAGGTAGTAGTCACCGCCGCCCTTGACCTTGAAGTTGGTCGCGATCGCGGCCAGCGACCACGACGTCAGCACCGACACGGTGTTGGCCAGCGCGATGATCAAGAGCGCCGAGCCGAGACCGGCCTTGCCGACGACGAAGCCGAGCCGGAGGAACAGGATGATGCCGAGGATCGTCAGGATGCTCGGCGTGAAGACGCCGGCGAAGGTGCCGAGATGACCCGGCGACGCGGCCCCGTGCTGTGGCTTCTGCGCTGTCATGGCCGACGGCGGAGCATAGGCGCTACCGTGGCGCACCGTGCCTCCCCTTTGCTTCGTCACCGGCGCCACCGGCTTCGTCGGTCGCCACCTCGTGCCGCTGCTGGCGCGCGAGTATCGGCTGCGGGTGCTGGTGCGGTCGGGCCGCGCGTTGCCGTTCGCCGCGGATCTCGTCGGCGAACGGATCGAGGGCGATCTCGATGATCGCGAGGCGCTGGCCCGCGGCGTCGACGGCGCGTGCCTGGTCGTACATCTCGCCGCCATGGTCTCGTTTCGCCGCCAGGATCGCGCCGCGATGCAACGGATCAACGTCGACGCCACCGCCGCGCTGGCGGCGCTGGCTCGCGCCGCCTCGGTGTCACGCCTGCTGCACGTGTCGACCATCAGCGCGATCGGCTACAGCGCTCGGCCCGAGGTCCTCGACGAGACCGCGCCGTTCAACTACGGCCCGTTGCGGGTCGGCTACTGCGATACCAAGCACGCGGCCGAGAGCGTCGTGCTCGCCGAAGTCGGCCGCGGCCTGGACGCGGTGATCGTCAATCCGCCGTCGATGTTCGGCGCCGGCGATCGTCGCAAGGGCGATGATTCGCTGCTCACCGCCGTGATCGACGGCCGGCTGCGACTCGCACCTCCCGGCGGCCTCAACGTCGCCAACGTCGACGACGTCTGCGCCGGCATCCTCGCCGCCATCGCGCGCGGTCGCAGCGGCGAGCGCTACATCCTCGGCGGTGACAACCTCACCGGAAGCGAACTCACGGCCCGCATCGCCGCCGTGGTCGGCGCGACGGCGCCGCGGCGCGCGCTACCGACCTGGCTGGTTCGCATCGCGGCGACACTGCTCGGCGCGAAGGAAAGAGTCCTCGGCAGCCGTCCGCCGGTGACGAGCGACATCCTGCGGCTGGCACCGCTGTTCCACTGGTATTCCTCGGCCAAGGCGGAGCGCGAGCTCGGCTATGTCCGAGGGCCGGTCGATGCCGGCATCGCCGCCGCCGTCGCCGAGTTGCCGGGCCGCGGACCGGGAATCCGAGGTTGCGTGTAACCGCTGGCGATTCCTGCACACAGCGAGGTAGAGCGACGAGGGGTTTCGGGCCGCACCTCGTCGCCTTCCTCTCGGCCCGTCGGAGAGCCAATGGCTCAGGAGATCAAACATGAACCTGCAAACGACCGCGGCGATCCTCGCCGCCACTCTGTTCGGCATCAGCGCGACGGCACAAGGCAACTGTCCGAAGGAACGCGCCGAGACGGTACCGCGGCAGATCGTCAGCGGCGGCACCCAGGACTGCGGCGGCATCTCGATCAACATCGGCGGGGTGCAGATCCACGAGGCATCGAAGGGCTGCCCGTTGTTCATCATCTACGAGCCTGAACACAGCGTCGCCGTGCCGGCCAAGCTGGAGACGATGGTCGAGCTGCTGCAGATGCTGGACGTGACGGAGATGAGGTACGAGTGCGACAGCGACTGGTTCCTCTTCATCCCCTACAACACGGCGTGCACGCACGTGAGCACCCAAACGGTGTCATTCCTGCCGCTGCTGCGAACGGTACCGTGCCCGCTC
>JAGQRA010000130.1 GCA_020425885.1 Planctomycetota bacterium
AGATGACGATGTTCGAGAAGTACTACACCCCCGAGCAGATGGCGCAGCTGAAGGCGCGCGCCGAGGAGCTGGGCGCGGACGTGATCCGCGGCGCCGAGGCCGAGTGGCCGCGGCTGATCGCGACGATGCGCGCGAAGATGGACGCCGGTGCCGACCCGAGCGACCCCGAGGTGCAGGCGCTGGCCAGGCGTTGGCAGGAGCTGATCGAGATGTTCACCGGCGGTGACGCCGGCATCCGCCAATCGCTGAGCAACCTCTACCGCGGCGAACCGGCGTTCGGCGCGCAGCAGGGCCTCGACGGCGGCATCGGCGACTTCGTGCGCCGCGCGCTCGATCGATGACGCGCCAGCTCACATCGGCAGCACCGGGCTGCCGGTGTCCCGGATCCGATCCGTCGCCGCGACGAGCTGCCGCGTGATCCCCGGCTCGTGCGACGAGTGCCCGGCGTCCTCGACGATCACGAGGCCCGACCCGGGCAACGCGCGATGCAGGTCGACCGCGCTCTTCACCGGGCAGACGATGTCGTAGCGACCGTGAACGATGAAGGTCGGGATCCGGCGGATGCGATCGGCGCGCAGCAACAGCCGGTCGTGCGGCTCGAGGCGGACGTTGCGGAAGTAGTGGGCCTCGAGTCGCGCCACCGCCCAGGCGACTTCTTCGTCGGCGAAGTGCTCGACGAATTCGGGGTTCGGCAGCAGCGTGCAGCTAGCGATCTCGTAGCGCGCCCATTGCGCCGCCGCCGCCAGGGCCGCGCGCCGATCGTCACCGCAGAGCGCCTGCCAATAGCCCTCGAGCAGGTCGGCCCGCGCGCTCTCGTCGAGATGTTCGGCGAACTCACGCCAGCGTTCGGGCTGGATCAGACGCATGCCGTAGAGCCACCAATCGACCTCCTCGTCGCGCAGCAGCCAGATGCCGCGCACCGTCAGGCTGCGACAGGCCGCCGGATGTTCCTCGGCATAGAGCAACGCGAGCGTGCTGCCCCATGAGCCGCCGAAGACGTGCCACGTCTCGATGCCGAGCTCGCATCGCAGGCGTTCGATGTCGGCGACGAGGTGCTGTGGCGAGTTGCCGTCGAGCTCACCGACCGGGCGCGATCGACCGCAGCCGCGCTGGTCGAACAGCACGACGCGGAAGTGCTCCGGATCGAAGAAGCGGCGATCGGTCGCCGTGCAGCCGGCACCAGGGCCGCCGTGCAGGAACAGAATCGGCTCGCCATCGGGTCGGCCACACTGCTCCCAGTAGAGGACGTGCGGCGAATCGACGGCCAGCTCGCCGCGGGTGAACGGCTCGATGCTCGGGTAGAAGTGCGGGTTGGCCACGTGCGCACGGTAGCACGATCGCCGGCGCGCCCGCAGCCCGGAGGAGCCGGGCTTCACTCGATGTGGATGTGACGGCCGCCATTCTCCTCGGCCATCCCGCGCAGGAAGTCGGTGTCGTTCTTGTCGCCGAACGTGACGCAGTGGATCGCGATCTTGCGCAGCTGGTTGGCCTCGCGCACCAGGCGCCGGATCTCGGGCTTGTCGACGATGGGGCCGGCCGTCGGCGCGCCGTCGCTGATGACGTAGAGCGTGTCGAATCCGGCCGCGTAGTACTTGTCGTGCAGGCCGCGCCCGCCGAAGTCGAGCGCCTTGTTGAGCGCGTCGTAGAGGTTCGTCGGCCCGGCCGGGCGCAGGCCGTCGAGGAAGCTGCCGAGCAGATCGTCGCGGGCCTCGTCGTCGATCTTCACCAGCGCCGGGCGGCCGTTCTGCGAGCGCCAGATGCGCACGTCGTCGCTGAAGACGACGATGTTGAGCAGCGCGCCGTCGGGATAGCCGAGCACCATCTTCTTCAGCTCGCGCACGACGATCTCGGCCTTGGTCGTCTTCGCCCCGGGCGGCGCACCCGTGGTGTTGGCCTTGAGCTCGATCGGCTCGGCCATCGAACCGCTGAAGTCGAGGATGAACAGCACCCGGTCCGACTCGATCTCGAGGTTGAAGAACTTCTCGTACTTGTTCGCGGTCGGACGCTCCTCTCCCGGCTGCAGCTCCGGCGCCACGGTGAAGCTCGGTCCTTCCTGCTTCCAGAACTCCTTCCACGGCGCGATCGAACCGCGCACCACGCTCTGCCCGGTCAGCCCTTCGAGCAGCTTGTGCAGCCGGACGTCCATCGCCCACGGGTCCTTGTCGCGCTTGAGCTCGGCATCGAGGCCCTGGATCAGCACCGGGATGACCGGCTTGCATCGCATCATCGCCAACGAGAACGCCGCCGCGCTGCGCGCCTGCCAGACCTTGTCGCGCATCACCATCTGCCCCAGCTTCTCGATGGCGAGGTCGCGGGCCTCGAGCACGCTACCGGTCGGTTGCTGGCCCTTGGTCTCGTCCGTGTGCGGGCCGAGCGCCCTGCCGATCGAGTTGGCCGCGGCGATGCGCACGTTGGGCTCGGCGTCGCGCAGCAGGTCGATCAAGGTCGGGACCTGTTCGAGCGTCGCGTCCTTCGCCATCGCGTTGACCGCACGCACGCGCAGCTCCGGCGGCATGGCGTGGCAGGCGCGCACCAGTTCGAGCCGGGCCTCGACGCTGGCGTGGCCGGCCAGGATGCGCAGCACGGCGGCGGCGTTGAGCTGGTCCTGGTTCTTCTTGGCCGCGCGGATGCCCGGCGTCGAGAGCATGTTGAGCAACCAGGGCAGGATGCCGTCGCCGTCCATCGTGCGCAGGTGCCTGGCCGCCAGC
>JAGQRA010000131.1 GCA_020425885.1 Planctomycetota bacterium
CGCGGCCGGACTCGGTATCGAGCGTGATCCAATCGGCACGGGCCACAGGCGGCTGTTCGACCTCGTTGGTGATGCCGGTGAGGTTCTTGTGATCGAACGGGGGGTCCCACGACCCCTGCCACTGCGCATTCAGCGGTTCACAGAACAGAACAGAACAGAACAGAACAGAACAGAACAGAACAGAACAGAACAGAACAGCTAGCTGCTGTGTCTCGCATCGTAACCTCCTTCGTGTTGGGTCGCATCGTAGTCGGTTCCCGCAGACCGTCAAGCCCCACGGGGTCGCGTGGTTCGCGTAGGAGAGTGCTCTGAGACGGGCCTCCCCACGGAACGTTCAGCATCACTTGCCGCAATGCACGGTCGTCCGGTGCTGGCCGAACGATGCGCCTACCCGCCGAACTCGACGTGCAGCACGGCGAACACCGGCATCATCGAGACCGCCGCTTCTCCGCCTTCGGGCACGGCGTCCAACCGCACCTCGAAGGCATCGAAGTCGCGGGCACCATCTGGAACCTCGACGATGACCTGGCGCGCGCCGGCGAACGGTTGCTCCGCGACCATCAGCGGCACCGTGCCGATGTCCTCCCCGCCCTTCCGGAACCGGACCTCGCCACGCCCGCCACCGTCGACGAGCAACCGCAGCTGCCGCCGCACCCCCCCATCGGGACACCGCACCCGCAGACCACCCTCGCGAACGACGACACACGGCACGTCGTACCAATGCGATCCGGCGCCGAGCACGTTCTGCAGTTCGGCGAGATCGCGTTCGACCAACGGCGCCGGCAGGTACGACGACGCGACGTAGCTGCGCAGCAGCGCGTCGTTGCGGCCCGACCAGAAACCCCACAAAGCCCGCCATCGCTCGCCGGCGAACAGCGGCGCCCGCAGCACCAGCTGCAGCTCGTCCTGGTACTTCGCCAGATCCGGATCGTGGATCCTGTTCTCACCGCTGGCCAGGGTCTCGAGGTAGCCCTCCGGGATGCGCCGCTTGAAGTGACCGATGCGCCAATGAGCCGGATCCTGCAGTGGCAAACGCATCAGCATTGGATCGCACAGGAACGGCTCGACGAGATGAACGTTGCGGCCGCCGAGGAAGCCGTAGGCCCCGGCCGTGGTCGCCACCACGACGGCCGGGCGATCGCGGTTGCCGAACAACGCACCGTGACTGCCGTACACCGGCCTCACGCGCTGCGGACTCCAGAGCCCGAGCGTCCAAGCGTAGAACGAGTACTCGTTGCCGATGCCGTGCTCGATCCGCGCCTCGGCCTGCGCCGGCACCGGCGCCGCCCAGGACGGCCGGCCGACGGCGACCGCAGCCACGGCCAGGATCGCGCCGGTCCCAAGGGCCGCACGCCGGCGCCACGGATGCCGCGCCATCGTGAACAGCGCCACGACGAAGGCGGCGGTGAAGAACCGGCCCGACATGAAGTCGCCGCCGACCCACAGCACGTAGACGACCTGCAGCAGCACGCCGACGGCGAGCGGCGTCCTTTTCGCGTCGCGCCACACACCACCGCCGAGGATCGCGCCGCAGATCACCAGCATCGTCACCGGATCGCGGCGACAACCGTCGACGAAGTAGCGCAGCCCCTGGACCAGGAGCGCCGAGCCCGGCACGTCGGCAGAGACGACCTTGCCGTAGGCCGGCGTCGGCAGGACCGTGCCGAAGTAGACCAGCGCGAAGCCGTACCACAGCACGCCGATCAGCACCCCGGGCCACAGCGCAGCGACGATCGCGCGCGGTCGCAGCCCGCGCATCGCCATCAGCACGCAAGGTGCGAGCAGCAGCACGATGTCCTGCCGCGCCAACGCCAGCAGCGCACCGAGCAGACCGAGCGACCGCAGTCGCGACCCGCCCTCGGGTCGCAGCCAGGCCCGCAGGAACAGCGCCAGCAGGGCGTAGACCAACGGGTTCTCGAGACCGCAGGTGCCGAACTCGACGAACGCGCGCGAGCCGAGCGCGCCGATGCCGACGACGAAGACCGCGGCGGCGACGCTGCCGGCGCCGCGCGCGAGCACGAACGTCGCGATCGTGCTGAGGGCGATGCCGACCGCCATCGTCGTGAAGTAGGGTTCGCCCGTGACCAGTCGCACCGCCGCGAGCAGCAGGATCCACAGCGGATGGGTCGCGGTCAGCGTGCGATCGAGGATGTTCCAGCAAAAGCCGTCGCCGGCGACGAGGTTCTCGACGTGCCGCAGCGTGACCAACGCGTCATCGCTGATCCAGGCCGTGGCCAGCACGGCGCCACCGACGGCGAGCGCGAGCCCGGCCGCCACCGGCCAGGTCACGGACTCGCGCTCGCTCGGATCTGGGTCGGCCTTCGGCACGCGGACAACATAGAGCGATCGTTCGCGACATCACAACGGATGGCCGGCGTTGCGGTAGGCTGTGCCGCGATGATCGCCCTTCGCATCGCCCTCGGCGCGCTCACCGCCGCGTCCCTGTTCGCCCAGGCCAAGATGGTCGAGCCGTCGCCGACCGCGACCGGCAAGGTCTTCGAGTGGAAGAGCGCCGAAGGACTGCAGTACCAGTACTACCTGCCGAAGGGCTACGACCCGGCGGCGGAGATCACCCTGACCTTCGTGCTGCACGGCTCGAACCTCGATCGCCGTTGGGGCTTCGCCAATCACGAGGCGGGCAGGTTCCGCGCCGACGACCTCGTCGTCTGTCCCGACGGCACGACTTCGAACGGCTCGGGCGGCTTCAACTTCCTACAGGCCAAGAGCGACCTCGAACGCCTGCACGCGCTGCACGAGGAGCTGAAGGGCCGCTTCAAGGTGCGCGCGACGCTGATCTACGGCCACAGCCAGGGCAGCTTCTTCTCGTTCTACTACGCCGGCGCCTACCCCGCCGATGTCCAGGGCGTCGTCGGTCAGGCCAGCGGCGTCTGGATCGGCACGCAGGCGACCAAGAAGCACCACCATCAGGCCATCGTCCTGATGCACGGCACCGCCGATCCCGTCGTGCCCTACGGCCAGAGCGTCGGCGGTCTCGAGTTCTATCGCGAGGCGAACTACCCGCACGTGCGATTGCGCAGCCTCGACGGCTGGAACCACTGGCCCACCCAGATGCAGACCGAACAGCAGCTGGCCTGGTGCGAAGGCATGACGACGACCGACCCCGGCCGCCTCGGCGCGGCGTTCACCGCGATCGATGCGCAGAAGACCGACGTCGATCCGGTCGCGCTCTACGAGGTCGGTAAGCGCGTCGTCGCGAACGAGGACGTCGAAGCCAAGGTCATCAAGGCGGCCGGCGAGGCGATCGCGGCCGTCGACGCCTGCGCCGACAAGCACGTCCAGGCGATCGAGAAGTCGAGCGGCAAGAAGGGCAGCAAGCTCAGCGACAAGCCGTGGGTCGGACATCTGCCGCTGTTCCTGCGCCACTTCGACGGTGTCGCCGCCTGCGTCGAACTCAGGAAGGGCTGGCAGAAGACTCTCGACAAGCAGCAGGACGGCGCCAAGAAGCTCGCGCGCGAGTTCTGGCAGAACCGCGAGCAGAAGCCCGACAAGGCCTTCGCCGCCGGCCTC
>JAGQRA010000132.1 GCA_020425885.1 Planctomycetota bacterium
ATCCCGGGAAACCACGCGACCCGAGGTCGTACGGCAGCGGGACGCCGAGCCAGCTCGTGTTCGAGAAGCCCGACAGGCAGAACGCGAACGGGCCCGGCAGCCGTTGCAGCGCCAGGTGGTAGTCTTCGCCGACGTACGGTCGCTGGGCGAACTCGGGCAGCATCACCGGGGCGCCGAGGCTGCCGCCACAACCGTTGTCGAACGGCACGAACTCCGCCGGCCGGGTCGGGCCATAGCTCCAGGTCCTGTTGCCGAGGGTACCGATGTGGATCGTGGCTGCGGTGGCGACGTCGTAGGCGAGCAGCTGCTCGTAGCTCGGCGGCGGTTCGGTCGTCACAAGGCGCAGCGTCCAGTCTTCACCATTCCATTCCCACGTGTCGGCGCGGCGGCTGCCGTCATGGCCGCCATGCAGCACGGTTCGGCGACGGCCGCAGTCGAAGGTCATGCGGTGACCATCGCGAGGGCTCGGCGCGTTCGAAGGTGCCCGTTGTCGCCACACGACGCCGTCCCACTCCCAGGTGTCGCCGAGGAGCCCGCCGCCGTTGCGGCCGCCGAACAGCACGATCCGGCGCCGCGGCAGGTCGAGCGTCATGGCGTGACCGTAGCGACCCGGCGGCGAGGTCGCCGGCGTGGCCTGCCGCCAATCGCCGCCGTCGAACTGCCACGTCGCCGCATCGCCGGTGCCGTTGCCGGTGCGGCCGCCGAACAGCGTGATGCGATCGAGCCGCGGGTCGAGCGTCATGGCGAACGCGTTGCCGGCACCCGGCAGGTGCACCGTGGTCAGCTGGTTCCAGCCGGCGCCGTCGTACTCCCAGGTCCGTTCGGCGATGCCGTTCACGGCCGGTTGATGCAGGATCATGCGATGCCGGATGGGCAGCCACTGCAGGCGGTGCTGGTCGGGCCACGGTTGCCCCTGGTCCTCGTTGATCAGCGTCCAACGATCATCGGCCCACAGCCAGGTCTGCCGGAACGGCGCCTCGACGATGCCCATGCCGAACCACATCACGCCGCCGTGGTCGCCGTCCCAGGCGGCGTCGAACCGGGCGTAGAGGCCGGCGTTGGGTTGTACTCCCGGATGCAGCAGCTGCCAGTCGTTGCCGTCGAGCGCCCAGAGATCGGAGACCAGGCCGAAGAACGACTCGCCGCCGACGACGAACGTGCGCCGGCTCACCGGGTCGTGCACCATGGTGTGGCCGAGTCGCGTCACCGGGCGGTGGGCCGTGCTGCGCTCGATCCAGGTCATGCCGTCCCATTCCCACGTGTCGCTCTTGTAGTGCCCCGGTTCGTCGGAGCCGCCGAACACGACGACACGATCGCGGTGGGGATCGAACACCATCGCGTGGCACCAACGCGGCGGCGGCGAGGCCGCGAACGGCAGCGAGACATCGCTCCAATCGAGACCGTCCCACTCCCAGGTGTCGTAGCGGTAGCACGGGCCGAGCACGAAGCAGCTGCCGGCGAACAGCACGACGCGATCGCGCCGGCTGTCCCAGGCCATCGCCGCGCCGGTGCGCCCCGGCGGTCGATGCAGCGGACTGTTTTGACTGCAGCTGCGGCCGTCCCATTCCACGCTGTCGCCCAGCTCGGCGCAGGTCGCACCGCGGCCGCCGAACAGCAGCACGCGCTGGCGGCCGCCGTCCCAGGTCATGCAGTGATGTCGTCGCGGCGAAGGCGCCGTGCCCGGCGTCGGCGATGACCAGTCGATGCCGTTCCACTCCCAGGTGTCGGCCTGCTCGCCGGCATCGGTGCGTCCGCCGAACAGCACGACGACGCCGCGACCAGGGTCGTAGGCCATCGCGCTGGCGTCACGCGCAGCCGGCGCGTGGGCGGGCGTGGCGCGGGACCAGTCAGCACCGTTCCATTCCCAGGTGTCGCCAACACGCGCGACGTCCGAGGCGCCGCCGAACAGCACCAACCGCGAGCGCGCCGTGTCCCAGGCGCAGGCCGCATGTCGATGATGGGCCAGCAGCGGCAACAAGTGCCAATCGGTCTGGGCCGCGGCGGGCGGGAGAACGGAGGCGGTCAGCAGGGCCGCGGTGACGTGGGCTCTGGTCGGCATCGGATTGCACCTTCGAGCACATTGTCGTGCGCGGCGGGGCGACCCGACATCCGCACAAGGCGTCGATGCCGGCGCGCAGTCGGCCCCGTTCGGCGTTCGTTCCCGCGAGCGTCAGCGCGAGGTGGCGAACAGCACCCGCAGCACGGCCTGTCCGGAGGTCACGAGATCGAGCGTGCCGTCGCCGTTCCAGTCGCCGAGGCCGAACGTCATCGCTGTGGTCTGGTTGCCGAGTCGGCTCGGCGACACGATGCGGGCCTCGCTCGAGATGCCGGGCGCTTCGCTGAGGTGATAGGCGATCGTCGTCGTGACGGTCGAGGCGATCGTGGGGGTCTCGGCGGCGACGATCACATCGAGCGCCATGTCGCCGTTGACGTCACCGAGCCGCAGCATCACAGGCGTCCCCGGGCTCGTCGCGCGGATGACGGGGCTCTCGAGCAACGCCTCGATCCGGACCTCGTCCGGTGTCGCGGTCGGCACCGCGACGTTGCGATAAAGCCGAAGCGAATCGTCGCCGTCGGCGACGACCATGAGGTCGGTGAGGCCGTCGCGATCGAAGTCCGCGGCGGCGAGCAGGGTCGGTCGGTGTCCTGCCAACAACACCTGCGAACCTCCGGCCCGGAAGCTCCGCTCGAAGTGGTCCTGCTCGGGGCCGGCGCCGGCAACGTAGCGATAGAAACGAACGTGGTCGCCATCGAGCCCGCCCGGCGACGTCGGCTCGGGCACGGCGAGCGCGAGCTCGAGCTGTGGCCTCTGGCGTCCGCTGACCGGTGCGAAGTCGCCGACTGCGAACGCGGTCGCCTTGCCGTGGACGGCCGTCAGGACGCTCGGCTCGTAATAGGGCAGCTCGGTCGGTCCTGGATTCGGTTTGCCTCGCATCAGGCAGAGCAGCGCGTCGCCCTCGCCCGGTTCCTGGACGTCGAACTTCAGCAGCGCGACGATGTCCTTCGTGCCGTCGCCGTCGACGTCGGCGACCTCTACCCTGGTGCAGTCGTTCATGGTCAGGGAACGCAGCTGTGAGGTGGGACTGCCGAGGCGCAATTGGCTGCTCAGGTGATCGGGGGCCTGGACGGGGACAGCGCCGATGGGTCGCCAGACGCCGATTCGGGAGAGGTTGTCGCAGAAGACGAGAACGTCGGGCTCGCCGGCCCGCGACGGCGCCGGCTGCAGGCTGCGCGGCAACAGGCCGTCGGTGCGCATCGTCGCCCACGGGCCCGGCAGTCCGCCGTAGCCGTCGTTGAACAGCACGCTGACATGGCTGTCGGCGCGGGCCACGGCCAGATCACACACCTCGCTCTCGACGTTGACCGCGGTCGGGCTCCAGTTGCCGGCGACGATGCCTCCGACCTGGTAGGGCACGAAGGTGCCGCCATTCGGTGGCAACAGCAAGCCGGCGGTGATCAGGCGGGTGGAGAGGCTCCATTCTTCGCCGCCATCGAGCGCGCGCTCGTGCACGGCGAACACCGCGTGGCCGGCCGCCGGTCGCAGCGGGTCGGCCGGGAAGGCGCGGCCGAAGTGCAGCGCCCGGAATCGACTCGCGGCGTCGCCGATCTCGATGGTCGCCAGGGCGTTCGGTTGGAATCGTGCGCCGTCGAAACGCAGCACGGCGACGGGTGTCGCGCCGGGTTGGTCGCGCACCGCGACGACCAGTTCGCGCGCCGGGTTCTGCGGGCCATCGAGGTTGGCCATGAGGCTCACGCCGATCGGTGTCGGGCCGAGATCCGTGACCTGATCGCGGGACGGCGCCGAGAACCGGCGGGCACGGCTCTGGTTCAGCGTCGCCACGACGGGTCGCAGCTCTGCCCCGCCGCCGAGCACGAGGGCGAGGGATTGGCGGGGGCCATCGCCGCAGGCGTGCAGGCCGACCGCGATCGAGTGCGAGGATGGGGGGTATCCGGGCATCTCGAAGTCGAGGTGGGCCGTCTCCGCGAACGTGCCGTCGCCGTTGCCGAAGGCGACGTCGAGCTGCAGCGGCCCGCCGTTGGTGATCGAGCCATCGATCACGGCGACATCGAGACGGCCGTCGCCATCGAGATCGGCGACCTCGACGGCCTCATGATCGAAGCCGCGAACGGGCACGCTCACGGCCACGAACGCCGGTTGGCCGATCGCCGTCGGCCGCGCCAGCAGGAGCTGCGGCTGGCTGCCGGGCTGATGGCCATGGCCGGGGATCAGCAACACGTCGGCGAGGTCGTCGCCGTCGAAGAAGCCGACGCGACACTTCGCCATGCCGGCCGCGCCCGCGATGCGATGCACCGCTCCGAGCGGTGGCGCCGGGATCGCCTGACCGAGCACGACGTGGTGGACCGCGGTGCCAAGGCCGGCGTTCACGATGAAGAGATCCGGCACGCCGTTGCCGTCGAAGTCGCCGCTGCCCAGGTCTCGTGGACCGCGTTCGGCCGGGACCTGGGGATCGCCGATCTGCTGTCGGGTGCCGAACCGCAGGAACATGCCGTTGCGTTGGGCCAGCAGCAGTTGCAGGTGCGCCACCCCGCCCTGCCGGGTGAGGGTCGCGAAGTCGCCGATCTCTTCGCCCGCGGGCTGGAACGGGTCGTCGATCGTGATCGGTGTGATCGCGATCGGCTCTTCGTCGAGCAACGCACCGCGCGGGCCGAAGAACGGATCGGGCGCGGCGAAGGCATACGACTCGTCCTCGTGCTGCGCCCACACGTCTTCGCCCCCCGGGCCCTTCAATCGGACGCGCAGGCGGACCTTGACCGGGCCCGGTCGGCCATCGGCTGCCGGCGGCATGCGGAACACGAGCCGGTCTCCGGCCGAGAGCTCCGGGCGCAGATCGCCATGGGGCAGCGCGACGATGCGGCCACCTTTCTCGAACGCCAGCTCGACGTCGTCGAATGACGGCTCGGCCGGAACCTGCGAGAAGTCGTGCGGCACCAGCGCCGTGCCGACCAGCGTCACCCTATCGCCACCGGTCGAGCTGCCTTGCGTCGGCAAGGCCTGGGTCAGCTCCGGGCGGTAGTAGACCGGCACCTCGGTCGACTGGCTCCACAGCTGATTCGCGACCTGTTCGCGCACGAACAGCTGCGCCCGGTCAGGGATCGAGTTGCCCGGCACGATCGCGGTGACCGGCACCGCGCCGGTCAGCGGATCAGGAGCTGCGGTGGTGAGCGCCGTGCACTGGCGCAGCACGGTCTCGGATGCCGGTCCGCGCGTCCTGACGTGCATCTGCAGATTGGTCGCATCGAGTCGGTCGAACGGCAGCCGGAGGCCGCTGACGTGCAGGGTGACAGCCTGGCCGAGCGGCGAGACGAACTGCGGCGAAGGGAGTTCGGCGCGAGGCTGGCGGACCAGCGTGATCGTGACCGGAGCGGCGATCGGGCGGTCGTCTTCCATGACCGCGAGCCGGGCGCCGGTGATGTCGCCGGCGACGCCGGCGGCCGCGCCGATCGACGGCGTGGCGAGGCGGAAGGTGATCGTCGTGGCCCCGCGCGTTTGCACGACCTGCTCGTCGCTCACGCCGTTGGCCTCGATTGCGATCCGCAACCGTTCCGGCGCCGGGATCTGGGCGTTCTTGACCTCGATCGTGGCCACGGTGCCCGGTGCCGCCGCCAGCGGCAGCACGGCGCCATTGGCGAGGCTGAGCTCGGGCGGCGGCGGCGTCGGGTCGCCCTTGGTCAGCTGATTGTAGAGGAGGGCCGGGCCACAGGCAGTCATCGCCATCAGCGCGCCGCCCGCGAGTACGGCCCGAAGCGATGGGTGCCAACGACTCATGCCGGCGACTCTATCCAACGCCATCGGCAATTGGCAGTCAGCGGATGTCCCGCCTGCGCACCGCAGGTCGCCGTCGCATCAGTGCAGGTCGAGGCGCAGCTCCGGCGGCTCCAGACCGGACGGAATGGTGAAGTCGAGCTCGCCGCGGAGACCGTCGTCGGTCGTGAACTCGAGGTGGTAGCTGCCGGCGGGCAGCGTGTAGCTCAGCGGGTAGGGACGCGTCGGCATCGAGTGCAGCTTGCCGTCGTACTCCTGCACGCACTTGCCGGCGGCGTCTGTGACGCGGTAGGCGCGCTGCTCCGAGGTCGGATGGCTCTCCGGCCACCAGACCTCGATCTTGCCGACCGCGCCGCGCTGTAGCTCGAGCGCGAGCTCGCTCGTCTCACCGACGCGCACGGTCGCCTTCGCCTTCACCCGCACCATGCCCTTCTGGTGGCCAGACACCTCGTACTCGCCCGGGGTCAGGCTCTCGACCAGCACGTCGTCGCGGCGGCCTGGTTCGACCGTCGTGCTGCGCGGGTCGCCATCGCGGCGCAGGTAGAACTTGGGTTCGAACTCGGCGGCGCTGGCGCCGCGCGCGACGCGCAGGTGCAGCGCGCCGCCGGGTTCGGTCACGAGCGCGCCGACGTCGACGTCAGCCGCGGCTTTCAATTCGAACCAGTCCGTCGATGCGAGCACCGTCCCGCCCTCCTCGAGCACCAGCCGGAATCGGCACGGCTTGATGTCCTCGGCGCGGAACGCGCCGTTCTCGACCTTGATGCCGGTGCGGAACCAGCCGGCGTCGGAGTTGAGCGTGACGGTGACGTTCTCGGGATTGCGGATGCGACCACCGGCGTCGTCGACGCGACCACTGACGGTGCCGGGCACCTCCTGCTGCGGTTTGTCGAAGTCGAAGGTCATCTCGACCGGGCCGCGATCGGGGACGATGCCCGTCCGCTTCGCGAACTCGGTGCCGCGCGGCGCCCCGAACGGCGGTTGCACGCGGATCTCGTAGCTGCCGCCTTCGAGGCACAGGAAGCGGAACTCGCCCTC
Source organism: Planctomycetota bacterium (assembly GCA_020425885.1). The sequence goes on from JAGQRA010000132.1 coordinate 6,821, forward strand.
GCGGCCGCTGTTCAGCGTCGCCTCGGCGCCGGTGCCGTCGTGGCGCAGGGTGATGAACAGATGCGGTATCGGGTAGCCGTCGCGGTAGCGCACGACGCCCGCGATCGAACGGCCGACGTCGATGACCGGGTCCCAGCGCACCTCGGCGCCGGGTGACAGCTCGAGCGTCTCGCGCAGATAGGCGGCCGAGGTGCCGCCGAAGCGGGCGCCCTGGCGCTGCGCGAACAGCCACGCCTTGCCCGGCGTGACGCCCTCGAGCCGGTACGAGCCATCGCCGGCGGTGCGGGTCTCGACGCGGCCGAACGGTTCGTCGTAGTCGATCTGGCCGCCGGCCAGGAAGGTCGTGCCCGGTTCGCCATCGAAGGCGCTGACGCGCACCTCGGCCTCGGCGTTACCGTCCTTGTCGGTCACCTTGCCGAACAGAGTCGCGCTGCGCGCGAGCTCGATGTCGAGCGTCGTCGTCGCGCCGGCCTCGATCCGGGCATGACCGCGCCAGATGCCGAAGCCGGGACCGCGTGCGGTCACGACGTTGATACCGGCCTTGGCTCCGACGAACGTGTAGTGGCCATCGGCGTCGGTCTCGACGGTGCAGATTCCCCAGACCTCGACGACCCGCTCACCGTGGTAGTCGGGGCTTTTCGAGCGATCGCCGATCGCGACCGTGGCGCCGGCGATCGGCGCGCCGTCCTGGTCGGTCACCCGGCCCGTGAGATCGCCGCCATCGGGCAGCAGCCGCAACTCGACGCGCGCGGGCGACGTGCTCTTGTCGACGATCTCGAGATCGACGAGCGCGGAAGGGGCGAAGCCGCTGGCGAGCGCACCGATCGAGCAGGTCGGCGGCAGTTCGTCGAGCGCGAAGGTGCCGTCGGTCGCCGAAACTGCGAGGGCGCGGCCGCCGTCCCA
>JAGQRA010000002.1 GCA_020425885.1 Planctomycetota bacterium
CGCGCTTTCTGCAGCTCACCGACCGGCATCGCGACGCCGTGTGCGCGGACGGCGGGGCGGCGGTCGACGACGACGCCGTGCGGCGGCAGCTGGCGATGCTCGACGATGAGGCCTTGCGCCGGATCCTGACCGCGCGCGAGTACCGCGACTACGCCTTCGGCTACCGCGAGGAAGTCGGCGACCTGCACCTGCCCTGGATCCGCGAACTGCCGCAGACCCTGCCCGGGCTGTTCGCCGCCGCCGCCCAACGGGCGGAGCAGGCCGGCTTCGACGGCGTCGAGCTGCACTACGCCCACGCCTACACGATGGCCTCGTTCCTGTCGCGGACCAACGCCCGCGACGACGGCTACGGCGGCTCGCAACAGGCGCGCCTGCGATTGCCGCTCGAGGTCTTCGCCGCGGTGCGCGCCGCGGTCGGTGATGACTTCGCGGTCGGCGCGCGCTTCCTCGGCGACGAGGCGATCGCCGGCGGCAGCACGATCGACGACGCCGTCGTCTACGGCACCGCGTTCGCCCGCGCCGGCTTCGACTTCCTGTCGATCAGCAAGGGCGGCAAGTTCGATGACGCCAAGCAGCCACGGGTCGGCGAGGCGGCATATCCCTACACCGGTCCGAGTGGACACGAATGCATGCCGACGGTGCGCAGCGATGCGCGCGGACCGTTCGGGCGCAACGTACACCTAGCGGCGGCGATCCGCGCGGCGGTGCGCGCGGCCGGCTTCGAGACGCCGGTGATCGCCGCCGGCGGCATCTGCGACTTCGCCATGGCCGAGGGCATCCTGCAGCGTGGGGAAGCCGACGCGATCGCCGCCGCGCGCCAGAGCCTTGCCGACCCCGATTGGTGGCTCAAGATGCGACTCGGACGCGGCGACGAGGTGCGGCGCTGCAAGTACACCAACTACTGCGAAGGGCTCGACCAGAAGCACAAGCAGGTCACCTGCCAGCTCTGGGATCGCGAGTTCGACGCGGACGACGTGGACGTGACGCGCAGCAGCGATGGCAAACGGCGACTGCTGCCGCCGCCGTGGAACTCGCGACGCTGAGGCCTGTTTGCGCAAGACCATCGCGTTTCGCCGCCGAGGAATGCGTGACACGCGTCTCGCTGCGTGGTGCTGATCCCGGATCCACTTCGCGCGCTTGGGATACGATCCCGACCAACCGCCCTCTCGCCCCTGCCGCCCCATGTACGCACGTCTCGCTCAGCCTTCGCTCACTCTCCTGGCGCTGGTCTCGATTCACGCAGCAACCCGATGCCAATCCACGGTGCTGAACTTCGACAACCTGGCCGCCAACACCGCCATCACCAACCAGTACCAGTCACAGGGGGTCTTGTTCCACAGCAACCTCGGCTCACCCGCACACATCTGGTCTGACCCTGCCGAAGCGACATCGCCGCCGAACATCATGGTCGGCACCGACAACTTCGCGGACCTGTTCGTTCGGTTCGTCGACCCCACATCCGCTGCGCCGACCACCGCGCGCCAGGTGTCGGTCGTGGCCATCAGCGTGGGCCACGCGCAATGGACGGTCACGGCACGGGATTCGAACGGTCAACCCCTGCAGACGTTCGTGCTGCAGAACCTCGGCGGACCGGCGAACGGCTTCGGCAATCAGGACACTGTCACGTTCACCTCCTCGGCAATCGCCTCGATCGACTTCGTCTTCACGATCTCGAATCCCGCGGACGGCATCGGCATCGATGACCTGTCGTTCCGCTTGAACCCGACCTGCCAGCCGGCGAGCTGGATCAACTACGGCACAGGCCACGCGGGCACCAACGGCGTCCCGAGCATCACATCGTCAGGGAACCCGGCATTGGCAACGACGCCGAGCGTTCAGATCGGCAGCTCCGCCAACAGCTCGACGCTCGGGGGGCTCGTGATCGGATTCAGCCGCGCCAACACGCCGACGGCGTTCGGTGGCAACGCGCTGGTGACCGTCGCGACCAGCGTGATCCTCTCGGTGCCCCCTGGCGGTACGACATACCCGATCTCGATCCCGAACCACCCGACCTTCTGCGGCCTGAGGATCGACCTGCAGTCGGCGCTGTTCGACGCCGGCGCATCGCACGGCATCGCGTTCTCTCCCGGCCTCGAGTACCTGATCGGCATCTGATCAGTGCGATCGGAGCCCCGCGGCACCTCGACCTGCTCAACGCGCCAGCAGGTTCACCAGGATGCGCGCCGCACCGACGTTGCCGACCCTGAGCTGGCGGTAGAGGGCGAGCGAGCAATAGACATAGTCGCCGCGACCGTAGCGGGTGTAGAGCAGGGCGCCCTGCAGCGGCTCGCCCTCGCCCGAGTCCTTCATCTCGAGCAACGCCGTCCAGGCCTCGTCCCAACGGCTCGGGAAGTTGAGGCCGCGCTCCTGCACCCAACCATCGAAGTCTGCCGTGCCGATCCGGTGCGGGTACTGCATCAGCCGATGCTCGGGGTGCAGCAGCTTCACCGGTGCGCTCTCCTCGGTGACCCGATCGCGGCCGACCGTGAGCGGGAACGGCAGCAACGAATGCTGCGGGTCCTTGACGTTCCACTCGCCGGGCTTGTGGTACATCACGACGACGCGACCGCCACCGCGACAGAACTGCAGGATGCGGTCGCGCATCTCGGCGAGGTCGGGGCGGTGGAAGTTGGCGCGGATGTCGAGCAGCAGGGTGTCGAAGTGCTCGAGCTGCTCCATCATCAGCGAGTCGCGGTCGAGCAGCGTGACCGCGATGCCGAGATCGGCGAGCGCCAGCTCGGTCGTGTCATCGGGTCCACGGACGAGCCCGAGGCGCAGGCCTTCGGGGACCGTGACGGCGACCGGCTTCACGCGGACGCGTGCCCGCGACTCACCGTAGCCGACGTTGATGCTGGCATCGGCGGTCAGCTCGGCGGGATCGATCGTCGCCCGCACCAGGAGGCGCGCCTCGTCGTGGTCCTTGGTCAGGCGCAATCGCCCCGGCGTCGCCGCGGCCCCGATGCCGGGCCCCATGCCGAGCACGACTGCGGCGGTCGGCTCCTCGCCGCGCCAGCTCTTGACGCTCGCGCTGAATGTCCGTTCGACGGCCTTGCCCTCGGGAACCATGATCACGTCACGATCGAGTCGGACCTCGACGGGCGGCACCATCGTGTAGAACAGACGGCACGGGACCCTAATCGGCATGCCTTCGAGTTCGAAGGTGACCTCGACGGTCACGGTACTCGGCTCCGGCCCCGCCGGGATGCTGCCGCCGGCGTCGGGATGTGGCTCGAATCCCACGGTGTAGCGACCGGGCATGACCGCGGGCGGCTTGGCGGGATCGGCGACCTGATCCGGCAACTCGAAGATGCGGATCCGCACCGGCGCGTTGACCGGCGTGGCGGCGACGCCTTCACAGCTCACGTCGAGCGCGGCGACTCGCTCGTGCCCATGCACGATCACAGAGACCTTGCCTTCGCCGCCGAGCGGCACGAACTCGCTCGCCAACCCGGCCTCGACGCGAACGTCGGCCAACGCCATCAGCGCCCGCGACAGCGCCGCGAACTCGCGACCGGAACGGTCGCAGGACCCGAGCCGACGCCGCACCTCCCGGTGCAACTGCTCGCGCGACCACGCCTCGGCGCCGCGCGCCAGCTCCTCGCGGCCGCACTGCGGCAGCCACGCCGCGAAGCCATCGACCGGCTTGCGCTCACGCCCCTCGGGGAAGACGAGCTGCCACCACTCCTTGCTGACGTGCATCGGGTCGTGCGGCCCCCAAGGCCCCTGGGTCGCGTGCTGGACCCAGGCATCGTGGGCCAGCTTGGCGAAGGTCTCGCCGCGCGCGGGATCGAGCTCACCGGGATCGACGGTCACCCAGGCGTCATCGGGGCCGCAGCGCCCGAGCATCGGCGGCACCGCCTCGCCGTTGGCCGCGCGTTCGCGCAAGACCTCGAGCACCGCCCAGGCGCAGGCCCGATGGTGGCCGTGACCACGACCGATGTCGTGGTTGGTGATGATCAGGTCCGGCTTCACCTCGGCGATGACGGCTCGCATCGCATCGCGCAGGCGATCGCGCCCCCACATCGACAACGTCTCGTCGAGGGTCTTGCTGAAGCCGAAGTCCTCCATGCCGAGCCAGCGCACCTCGACGTCGCTCATCGCCGCCGCGCGCAAGGTCTCGCGCACCCGCAGATGCGCCAGCTCGTGACCGATCTCGCGGCCGATCGCGTTCTGGCCGCCATCGCCGTAGGTCGCATAGGCGGTGACGACCCGCGCACCGTGCCGGCGACGCAGCATCATCCGCGTACGCGAGGCCTCGTCGTCGGGATGTGCCGCGACGTTGAGCACGACGGCGTCGGTCGAGGCATCGAGGCAGGCCTGGTGCAGCGCGACCAGGCCGGCCGTGGGCTCGGGACCCTGGGCCGGGGTTGCAGCGAGCAGGACCGTGAACGCAATCGCAAGCCGCATCTTCATCGCTGGAGGCTCCGCAGACGTCGCATCGCTTCTTCGAGCACGGACCAGTCGACGGCGAACTGGAACCGCATCATCCGCACGCCGTCGGGCTCGGCGAAGAACAGGTGACCCGGCACCGCATTGACGCCGATCTGCTCGATCATCCGCAACACCGCGGCGTGCGGGTCGAGATCGCCGAAGACCGGACGATGGTCCGCCAGCACGTAGTAGGCGCCCTGCGGCACCTGGAACCGGAACCCGGCATCGGCGAGCGCACCGCAGAACACGTCGCGCTTTCGCTGATAGCCGGCCTGCAGATCGAGGTAGTAGGAGTCGGGCAGCTCCTCGAGCGCACGCTGCACGCCGCGCTGCATCGGGCGCGCCGCACAGACCTCGATCTGGTCGAAGACGATGCCGCACTTCTCGACGATCTCCGCCGGCCCGGCCAGGAAGCCGATGCGCCAGCCGGTGATCGAGAACGTCTTGCTGAACGAGTTCATCGTCAGCGTCCGTTCGGCGAGGCCCGGAACGGCGGCCGGCGACAGATGCTCGCGGCCATCGAAGCACATGTACTCGTAGACCTCGTCGGTCAGGAGGACGACGTCGGTGCCGTCGAGCACGGCTGCCAGCGCCTCGAGCTCGGCACGGGTCCAGACCTTGCCCGTGGGATTGCCCGGCGTGTTGAGCACGAGCGCGCGGGTTCGCCCGGTGATCGCCCGCCGCAGCGCCTCGGCATCGAAGGCCCAGGTCTCGCGATCGAGAGCCACCGCCACCGGCACGGCACCGAACAACGGCATCGTCGTCCAGTGATAGCTGTAGAACGGCTCGAACACGATGACCTCGTCGCCCGGCTCGATCAACGTCATGCCGGCGGCGAAGAACGCCCCGCTGCTGCCGCTGCAGACGGCCACGTTGGCGGCGGTGTAGTCGAGGCCGTTGTGTCGCCGCAGCTTCGCGGCGATGGCGTCGCGCAGCTCGGGCAGGCCGGCGTACGGGGTGTAGAGCTGGCGATCGCCGCCGTCGATGCAGGCCAACGCGCCGGCGCTCAGCGGGCCGGGGGTGTCGAGGTCGCAGACGCCCTGGCCGAGGTTGATGCCGCCGGGCACGCCGTTGATGACCAGGGTCAGCGACCGCAGCAGATTGCCGCGGTCGAGATGACGGCGGCGCGCGGCCTGCCGAGCGAAGGCGCTGGGTGGAGACGACATGATGGGGCGGAGCGGTCGCGCATGTTACGACGACTCGCCGCGACCGCGGCACCGGCTAACGATTTCGTAGGAACCAGAGTTCGGCCTTCTTGATCGCCTCGCCGTTCGCGTCCTCGTCCTTGGCCGGGTCGTAGCCGAAATCCTGACCAGTGACGTGGAGCAATGCCGCGGCGGCGGCCTCGCGCTGGTTGCGGATGTCGCTGCGCAAGGCCCGCAGGACCTCGGGCAACGCCGCCTTGCCCCGTCGCTTCAATTCCTCTGCGCAGGCCTCGACATCGTCCGGCTTGCTGTTGGGCCCGATCGTGGGCAGCGTCACGATGTGCGGCGTGATCGGCCCGGCCGCCTTCTTGAACTTGCGACGCAGGAACAAGATCGCGAACGACGTCGCCACGCTGGTGCCGCGCCGCCGCGACAGGTTGTCGCCCTGGTAACCATCGGACTCGCTGCGCCAACCGCCGCCCGGCAGCTGCTCGTCGATCAACATCTCGGCGCCGCGTTCGTACCAGGAGACGTCCGCGATCTTCTCGACGTCGCACAGGATGGCGGCGCGCTCGAGCCCGTAGTGGAAGTAGTAGCTCCAGCGCTCGTCCGCCGAGCCGAGCACGTGCGGATTGCGTTCGAACCACTTCCAGCCGCGTTCTATCTGCCGGGTCAGCGCCGAGTCCTTCTTGTCCTCGTCGCCCATCGCCTGTCGGCAGATCGCGAGCACCGCGATGCCGGCGGCCGTCATCGAGGCGTAGCTCTGGAAGCCCGAGTTGCCGCGCTGGTAACCGAAGCCGCCGTAGGAATCCTGCTGTTCGCCGATCTCATTGGCCAGTCGCGGCCACACCCGCCGATCGACCTTGACGCCGACCGCCGCCGCCGAGCGCAGCCCCAATGCCCCGTACTGCGTGTTGCTCAGATCCCACTGCCCCGAATGAGGCCGATAGCCGAACGCGCCCTCATCGCGGTTCTTCAGCAGCTTCTTGGCATCGTCGCGCGCCGCTTCCAGACGATCGGGGAACGACGGCAGCAGCTCCATGACCATCAGCCGAAGCGCGAGGTCGTAGGTCTGCTCCAATCGGGCTCCGGCCAACCGCTCGACCGCTTTGGCGAATCTCTTGTCGCTCGCGTCGACGCCATCGTGAATCGCCGCCAGCAACACGAGAGCGAGTTCGCCGGGGCGCGCGTGCGCGGCATTGTCGAGGTGCGCCAACAGCGCCGGGCGCGCGGTGTCGAGAGCGTGATTGACCTTCTCGCGCAGCTCGTCGGACTGCGCCGACAAGGCCTGGAGCGTGGCCAACAGCCACGACAGGCAAGTGATCGACAGGGAACGCGACATGACAGCGGGAGAGGCCAGCGCAGATAGTACTGACAGACCCGAAGGAAACCGGAACGTCAGGTCCAATTGCCCGATGGCGACAACTTCCCGGTTGAGCGAGGCCGACCTCGGATCGTAGCCTGCACCCATCCAGCCAGCGGCCTCACAGAATCCCACACGCAAAGCCATGCGCATCGCCATCACCGGGGCCTCGGGCCTGGTCGGAACGCGCACGGCCACCCTGTTGCGCGAACGTGGTGACGAGGTCGTGGCCCTGGTGCGCGGCGAGACTTTTGCCCAAGGGACGGCGCGATGGGACCCGCAAAGCGGCGAAGTCGACATCGACGCACTCGGCGCGGTCGATGCCATCGTGCATCTGGCCGGCGCAAGCGTCGCCGCGGGCCGCTGGTCGGCGGCCAGGAAGCTCGCCATCGTCGACAGCCGCATCCCCGCCACCGAGCGACTGTGCGCCACGCTTGCCGCCATGCCATCGCGGCCTCGGGTCCTGGTCAGCGCTTCCGCCGTCGGCTACTACGGCGACCGGGGTGACGAGCTGCTCGACGAGTCGGGCACCGCCGGCACCGACTTTCTCGCCCGGGTCGCACACGACTGGGAGATGGCGACGGCAGCCGCGCGAGAAGCCGGCATCCGTGTCGTCAACCTCCGCATCGGACTGGTGCTGGCCGAAAACGGTGGCGCCTTGCCCCGCATGCTGCGGCCGTTTCGGTTCGGCCTCGGTGGTCGGCTCGGCTCCGGCCGGCAGTGGATGAGCTGGATCGCCCTCGATGATCTCGCGGCGGCGATCGCGTTCACCGTCGACCAGGAAGGGCTCCGCGGACCCGTCCTCGGCGTAGCCCCGAACCCGGTCACCAATCGCGAGTTCACCGCAGCCCTGGGAGCCGCCCTGCATCGCCCGACCCTGATCCCGGCTCCGGCATTCGCGCTGCGCCTGCTGCTCGGCGAGATGGCCGACGGCCTGTTGCTGGCGAGTCAGCGCGCCAGGCCGCGCGTGCTGCTCGACGCCGGTTTCGAGTTCACGCATGCCGACATCGGCCCGACCCTGGTGGCGCTCTGCCGATGAACGGCGGGCGCGACCAGCGGGCCCCATCGGGCAGCGGAGGACGTCAGGGCAGAACGAACTCGTCGAGCGCGGTCGATCCCGGCGACTCGGACACGGCATAGAGGATCAGATCGCCGACCTCGCGGCGGGACAGATGGAACGGCTTGCCCGAGGGCAGTTCGACGCGACGATCTTCGGCGCGCGGCAGAACGAACAGGCAGACTGGCGCGCCTCCGGCGGCCGCCAACAGGGCCATGCACTCACCGGTCGGCAACCCCTCGTAGGCGCCGAGCAGCTCCACGTTGGCATCCCCGGCCATCCGCAGCTGCGCGTCGAAGCGCTGCCGACAGGCCTGCGCGAGATCGAAGCCACCACCACAGCCTCCGGGACAGCAGTTCGCCAGACCACGCTGCACTGCATCCTCGTAGGCCGCAGCCCACATCGAACCGAGCGGAGCCTCCTCGGGCTTCGAGACACTCTCCAGGGACCTCGCCGACACCCAGGTCAGCATGCAGGCGGCGGCGGTCAGCAGCATCCACACGGGCCACGGTGCCGGACCACGCCGCGGCCGGACCGCGCCTGTCGCCAGCGCTCGCAACCGTTCACGCGGCGGCGGAGCGAACGCGGCGCGCAGCTGCTCGTCGAGCCGGCAATCGAGTTCGTCGTCGTGATTCATGACATCTCCGAATTGGGAAGGCCCTCGGTCACGGGCGCGGCAGGGGTTTCGCCCAACGCCGTTCGCAAGAACCTCCGGGCGCGACGTACGTGACTCTGGGCGGTGCTTTCCGGCATGCCCAGAATGGTCGAGATCTCCGGCACCGTGTGGCCGGCGACGACGTGGAGCAGGAGACACTCGCGCGCGATCTGGGACAGGCCGGCCAATCCCCGCGCCAGGTCGTCCGTGAGTCCGAGGTGCTCGGCGTCGAAGGCTCGGTCGAGCTCCGCAGCGTCCGCGGTCCGATGATCGACGAGATCGGCAGAATCGAGCTGCAACGGAGACCTGCGCCGGCGCCAATTGGCCCCGAGGTGACGGATGATCTGAGCAAACCAGGCACGTATGTCGCTACCGGGAATGAACTGGGACCGCCGCTGCCAGGCGACCCGTGCCGCCTCTTGCAGCAGGTCCTGAACATCGACACGACCAACCCAGGCTGCAGCGATGGCCGACAATGCACGGCCATGCGCCTCGAACGCCCGCACGAAGGCGTCGCCGGAGATGGAAGAATCAGGCAAGGGTCACTTGCTCGGGCTCGACGGCCAGACTCAGCCGCCGCAGCAGGAACCCTTGGCTGCCTTGGCCGGGGCCTTGGCGCCGGCGTCACCGCAACACTCGCCCTGCTTGGCGGGCTTTGCGGCCTTGGCCTTGGCCTCGCCCTCGTCGCAGCAGCCGGTTTCCTTCGCCGCCTTGGCGGCGCCTTCGGCGCAGCAGCCGCCTTCCTTGGCCGGCTTGGCGACCTTGGCCGGCTTGGCCGCGGCGGCCTCGGCGCAGCACTCTGCATCCTTCGCTGCGGCCTTGGTCTCGCCTTCGGCGCAGCAGCC
>JAGQRA010000133.1 GCA_020425885.1 Planctomycetota bacterium
CGCGCAACGACCAGGTCGCGACCGATCTGCGCCTCTACCTGCGCGAACGCTGCTTCGCCATCATGGCCTCGATCGACGTCCTGTGCGCGGCGCTGGTCGAGAAGGCCGCCGACCACGCGGCGGCGCCGATGCCCGGCTACACCCACCTGCAGCGTGGCCAGCCGATCACCATCGGCCACCATGCGCTGGCCCACGCCGAAGCGTTCGCGCGCGATCGCGAGCGCCTGGTCGACGCCATCGCCCGCATGGACCGCTGTCCGCTCGGCAGCGCTGCCCTGGCCGGCACGACGATCGGCGTCGATCGCGAAGCGCTGGCCGCGCGGCTCGACTTCACCGGCGGCGCCTTGCGCAACAGTCTCGACGCGACCTCGGCCCGTGACCATCTGTGCGAGCTCGCGTTCGCCTGCGCGATGACGACGACCAATCTGTCGCGCCTGGCGGAGGACTACGTGTTCTTCGCCTCCTACGAAGCCGGCTACGTCCGCTTCGGCGACGCCGTTTCGACCGGCTCTAGCCTGATGCCACAGAAGCGCAACCCCGACGCGATGGAGCTCGTGCGCGGCAAGGCGGCGAAGGTGCAGGGGGCGCTGATGACCCTGCTGACGACGATGAAGGGGCTGCCGATGGCCTACAACCGCGACCTGCAGACCGACAAGGAGACCCTGCTGCCGGCGCTCGACGAGACCGAGGCCTGTCTCGAGGTCGCGGCGCTCGCCATCGAGCACGCGAAGTTCGACGTCGAGCACTGCCGCCGGCAGGCCGAACGCGGCTATCTCAACGCCACCGATCTCGCCGACCTCCTGGTCCACGCCGGCGTGCCGTTCCGCGACGCGCACGGCCTGGTCGGCAAGGCCGTCGACCGCGCGGTCGAGCTCGGCGTCGAGCTGCACGACCTCCCCGACGGCGAGCAGCGGTCGCTGCTGCCACAGCTCGGCGCGAATTGGCGTGAGGCCCTGTCGGTCGACGCGGTCCTGGATCGGCGCCGTACGCTCGGCGGCACCGCGCCGGCTCGCGTGCTCGAAGAGGTCGAACGCTGGCGTCGACAACTCGTGGACTGGCACGCGGACCTGATCGACGAGTACCAGGACGACGACGACGAGTTCCCGGAGGAGGACTGCGATCACGACCACGGCGGCGGAGAAGGCTGCGTGCACGATCACGAGGAGACGGAGCGATGACCACGATCAAGGTGCGCCCGGCCATCGTTGCGGACACCACACCGATCATGATGCTGGTCAATCAGCTGGCCCTGCAGCAGGTCATGCTGCCGCGGTCGCCGGCTTCGGTGATCGAGAACATCCGCGACTTCCTGGTCGCCGAGATCGATGGCACCTTCGCCGGCTGCGGCGCCCTGGCCATCACCTGGACCGACCTCGGCGAAATCCGCTCCCTCGCCGTCGACCCGGCGCGGCAGAAACAGGGTGTCGGCATGGCCCTCGTCGACGCCCTTGTCGCCGACGCAATCCGGTTGGGACTGCCGCGGCTCTATGCCTTCACCTACGTGCCCGACTTCTTTCTCAAGGCGAGCTTCACGGTCTGCCAGCACGAAGACCTGCCGCACAAGGTCTTCAACGACTGCAGGCATTGCCCGAAGTTCTTGGCCTGCGACGAGATCGCGATGACGAGGGTGCTGGACAAGAAGGCCTCGCCGTCACGACTGTTCGGCAAGCCGCAACGGGCGATTCCGCTACCCCAGCGCACGCCGACCTTCAGCGGCCCGACGGCCGCCCGACGGCGCGGCTCGGGATAGTCTCTGCAAGGCTGGGCGGTGACATTCCAAGAGCTTGCCCCGTCGCAACTTTCGCTGACAGCGAGCCGGAGACTGCGGCTTGACGCAAGCCTCCCGGTCGCCACAATCTGACCGCTCCCAAGTGCCCTGTTTCGTCCCGACCCTGGACTTCGGTTACGCCTCATCCTGAGCTGGCTATGGGCGAGGTCTCCCTCTCTCGCCCGTGAACTCAGGGTAAGGTTCTCATTGGATATGGCCATGAATCGAGTTGATCTCACTCGTCGGTTTCCGCGCACGGCATTCGGCGCGACCTCTCTCGGCGTCACCCTTGCGCTAGCGGGTTGCTCCGGATCCGGCGGAATCGTCGGCGAGGCCTCAGCCGGCGGCAATTTCCAGGTCGTGCGAACCGACCCGGTCAACAACGGTCGGATCTTCCTCAATGACCCGGTCGTCATCGACTTCACGCAGGATGTCGACCTCGACTCGGCCACGCTGAACACGGTCAGCTTCCTCGTCCTCGATCAGCTCGGCCAGCCGATCTCGGAGCTGGTCTCCGGCACTTTCGATCTCGGCACCAGATCCGGCGACGAGGCCAAGGGCCGCAGGCTGACCTTCACGCCGCACTTCGCGACCAACAACACCTACGACGACGGTGGCTTCCGCGCCGGGCGAACCTATACGGTGCAGCTCGTCGGCGGCACCAGCCTCAACGGCACGGCCCTGCGCGATATCCGCGGCAAGGCCCTGGCGACGCCTTCCACTTTTTCCTTCTCGACGGTCGAGGGCTCCTCACCCGCGCAGCTGTTCCGCAATCCGATCGCGGGTGGCCCGCGTCGCATTCCGGTCGATGGCCTCACCATCTCGACCGTGTCCGGCCTCACCGACGTGCCGTTGAACCTGTTCGGCACGCCGCCGACCGAGATCAGGCTGAACTTCGATCAGGCCCTGAACCCGCATGATGGCAACGTGCCGGTCCACTTCGATACCGACCCGATAATGCGCCAGCAGGCCGAGCGCGGTCGCATCTTCCTCGAGTACGACGACCCGATCTCGGGCCCCAACACCTGGATCCCGGCCGACGTCGAGCTCGAGCGCAACAACTTGGTGGGCGCGACGATCGTGCTGCGCCCGGTAGGCGTACTGCCGAACAACGCCGAGATCCGCGTCATCGTCGAGGCCGAGCTCGAGGACATCTCCGGCGAGTCCAACGTCGGCAACCTGTCCTACAACCGCACCTTCGGCACCTTCACGACCTCGCCTTCGTACACCCAGCAATTCAACGGCATCGCCGACAGCTTCGTCACCTCGGCCCAGATCGACGCCGGCGCCGTGTTCCCCGAGCCTCAGGCCGAGGTCGGCCCTGGCTACATCAAGGCCGGCTTCGCCTTCGAAGGCAACAACACGACGCTGGAGTTCGAGCCGAACATCCTCGAGGTCGTGCTCAACACCTCCTTCACGCAGGTCGCGCCGAAGACGGGCCAGCCCTTCAACGTGTCCGGCGGCGTCTTCAACTTCAAGAACGTGCACATCCCGCAGGGCGTGCTCGTGCAGGGCACCGGTCCGAATCCGATGGTCTGGCTGTGCACCGGCGACTTCATCGTCGATGGCCACCTCTCGGTCGACGGTGGTCGCGGCGCCCGCGTCGACACGCTCAACTCGGCCAACTTCGCCAAGGCCGGCGGCGTCGGCGTCTGCGGCGGCGGCAACGGTGGCCAGGGCACCCCCAGCGGCAACAGCCGTGACCAACGCGGCGGCACCGGCAATGGTCCGCTGCAGGTTCCTGGCCTCGGCGGCGGCGGCGGCCGCCTCGCCTGCACGAACGGCTGCTACACCGGCAGCGGCTACAATGGTTCGGGCGGCGGCTCGGGCGGCGGCGGCGGCACGCTCGCCACGCAGGGCGACCCCAACTACGACACCACCAACTACACTGGCACCCAGTTCCGTCAGAAGTACGGCGAGGGTGGCTATGGCTGCTCCGGCGCCTCGCCTCGTCCGGCGACCCTGCCCGGCGGCGCCGCCGGCGCGCTCGTCTTCACCGACTCCCGCCAAGACAACAACTTCTGGGGCTCCGGCATCAGCATGAACCCCAACCGCCGTGTTCGCATCACCGGCGAGATGACCATCCCGATGGGTGGCGGCGGTGGCGGCGGCGGTGGCGACACCTCCCACAACCGCGTGTGCGGCAACGATCCGAGTTTCGCCAACGACTACAGCGGCGGCGGCGGCGGCGGCGGCGCGGGCGCCCTGATCATCAAGGCCCTCGGCAAGATCGAGATCACGAGCACCGGCATGATCACGGCCAACGGTGGCAATGGTGGCGGTGGCGAACAGGTCGGCGCCTGCGGCGAGGCCGGTGGCGGCGGCGCTGGCGCCGGCGGCATGGTCGTCCTGATGTCGGCCGACAAGATCGTCATCCACCCGCACCACAACGCCAATCGCTACACGTTCCGCGGTGACACGACGCATTCGAACAACAACAACACCAACAAGAACTACGACTTCTGCATCTCGGCCGACGGTGGCGTCTGCACGACGGGTGGCTTCGGCGGCCCGCCGGTGTCGAAGAAGTACCCCAACAGTGGCGCCAACGTCATGGCAGGCGCGACCTACGACTCCAACCCGCTCGGCGCGCTCGGCGGCATGGGCATCGTGCAGCTGATGGCCCCGCCCGGCGATGACTCCGACGGGACCGGCACGATTCTCGACGACAACATCGAGGTCGTCCTGCCGGCGACTCCTCCGGCTGGCATCAACAAGCGGACCATCCTCGGCTGGCGCGGCATCCCCAACGAGCAGGGGACCACCTACTTCGACGACTATGGCAACGTGATCCCGAGTTCGTTCGGCGAGGGTGACATCCGCCCTGCACCGACCCTGCTGCCGGTGCCGTTCAACGCCAAGTCGCGTGCACGTTCCAAGTGGATCGACACCGGCGCCTCGAAGCGCCGACTCGTCGCCACCGAGAGCGGGCCGCGCGCCATCCTCGACAACGGGACCAATGTCTCTGGCCCGGTCTTCGAGTTCGCCGGCCTCGACCTGGCCACCTACCCCGGCTACATCTACTACGAGTCCATCGGTGGCGGGTCCGCGATCACTCTGCCGTACCCGACGCCGGTCACGGCGACCGACGTGGCAAGCGTCAAGGGCAACACGACCTATCTCGGCGAACCGGCCTATGAGATCCAGCTCGCCTCGCCGGCACTCGGCAGCGATCCTGATCGCTACGCCCAGTACGAGGCCGAGCTGCTCAACGTCACCGGCGCGACGATCGGCAGCATGCGCATCCTGTCGCACGACGAAGACACGCTGCTGCTCGCCGGCGACGGCTCGCTGCTGCCGAGCGGCATCACCCAGGTGCAGGTGCGCGCCAAGTTCTTCAAGATCACGACGAGTGGCGCCGAAGGCCTCGGCCCGCTCCATGCCAGCGGCCCGGCCACACCGATCGCCAACGTCCGCATCGGTTTCGCCTTCAGCCAAGACCCGCAGAATGCCAACGCGCGCTACCCCGTGGCCGGTAGCGGACGGGAGTTCCTCTACGACATGGAAGACGCCGGTCTGCAGAACTGGATCCAGACCAACGGGGCTCCCGCCTTCGTGCAGTGGGACGTGACCTTCGACATGGACTTCTCCGGCTTCCACAGCCCGAACCCGGACTCCCCGCGGCCGATCCTCGAGTACCTGCGCATCCCGTTCCGGTTCTAGCTGCAGTTCTTTTGCGACGCCGCAACGCGGCGTGGCATCAACGCGAGAGCTCAGGCATCCGGCGCCGCTGCGGCGTCTATTGAGTGGGCAGCTGGCGTAGCAGGCATCGCGGCCACTCAGGCGACGCGGCTGCGGCGCCTGTGCCACCCGCAGCGCGGCGCGGCGCGGCATCGATGTGAAGTCGGGGCGATGTTGCTCACGGTGTGCGTCACTTCTTCTTCGGCCGGCTTGCCTTCCGGGTATCGTGCCGGCGATGTCGATCCTCCTGGAGCCGCCACCTGATTCGATCGAGCTGCCAACCGGATTCGTTGCAGGTGGGATCCACTGCGGACTGAAGAAGGGTGGAGCTTTGGACCTCGGCCTGCTGATGGCCGAACGGGCAGTTCCAGGGGCGGCGATCTACACGCAGAACCGCCTGGTCGGTGCCCATGTCGCGGTCTGCCGGGATCATCTCGCCCGCAGCGGCGGCCTGGTCCGGGCGGTGCTCGTCAATTCGAAGAACGCCAACTGCGCCACCGGCGAGCAGGGGATCGCCGATGCCCGACTCTGCTGCCGCGAGCTGGCCCGGCGCATCGGCTGCCCGGAAGAGCAGGTGTTGATGGCGAGCACCGGGCCGATCGGCGCCCCGTTGCCGGTGGCGAAGATCACCGACAACCTGGACATGCTGCTGTCCCGGGCCAGTGCGGAGGGAGGCATGGACTTCGCCCGCGCCATCATGACGACCGACACCCAGCCCAAGGCCCGACACCTGGAACGCACCGGCGTGCGCGCCACGGGCTTCGCCAAGGGTTCCGGGATGATCCATCCGAACATGGCGACCATGCTGTCGTTCATGCTCACCGACGGCAGCCTGGGTGACGTGGCCACGGCCGCCACCGCGTTGCAGCGCATTGCCGATTGCAGCATGCACCGGGTCACGGTCGACGGCGACACCTCGCCCAACGACACATTGCTCGCGCTGCATTCGGGGAGGAATGCAGCCGCGGAGGGCACAACCGAAGCCGTCCTGACCGAGCTCGGCCGCGGACTGGCGCGAACCATCGCGGCCGACGGCGAGGGCGCGACGCGCCTCGTCACGGTCGAGGTCCGCGGCGCGCGCAGCGAAGGTGAAGCCGCCGCAGTCGGACGCGTCATCGCGACCAGTCCGTTGGTGAAGA
>JAGQRA010000134.1 GCA_020425885.1 Planctomycetota bacterium
CAGGGCTGGGACTTCGGCTCGGGCCCGTGCATGACCGTGCGCCTGAGCGACACGATCGACGTGCGCATCCGGTGATGCCACAACGCGACCGCCACGCGCAAGCGTCGGTGCACAGCCTGCCGGGTCAGCGCGCGCTACGCAGCTCGGCCGGGACCGCATCCGCCAGCTGCGCAGGCGGTTCAATGCCGAGCAGCTCGGCCAACAGCGCGACCCCGAGACCGGGGGTGACCGACTCCTCGCTCACGGCTCCGGCCCGGATCCCCGGCCCCATCGCGAATGCGATCACCTCGCGATCGTAGGCGTGCGGCGTGCCGTGAGACGCCGGCAACATGCCGTCGATCCAATGCGGCTTCACGACGAGCTGCACGTCACCGGCGCGTTCCGGATGCAGCGCGGCCTGCAACGCCCCGCGGATCTCGTCGCCCGAGTTGTCGCCGTCGAGGATGTCCGCCGTCGCATATGCAGCCGCGAGCCCGGGGACCTCGGCCACCGCCGCCGCGGCGATGCCGCAGGCCTCGGCATGCCGGGCCGCAGCGGCTTCGGCGCCGTCACCGCGTTCGAACGCGGCGCGATCGAACACCAGCGCCCACTCGCCGACGTACGTGCAGTAGCGCCGCGCGGCGTCGAGCTTGCCGAAGCGTTCGGTGATCACGCGCTCGGCAACCGCGCGCGCCCGGGTCTGGATCAGGCCGCGTCCGGCATCGACACCGTGGGCCTTGTTCCATTCCGGGATCGCGGTGACGCCGTGATCGGCGGTGACGAAGATCGCATACCGCCCGACGCCGACGCGTTCGTCGAGGAACGCCAACAGCTGCCCGAGCTGCCGATCGAGGCGCAGCAGCGCGTCGCGGGCCTCGACCGAGCACGGGCCGAAGTAGTGGCCGATGTAGTCGGTGGCCGAGAACCCGACCGCGAGCAGATCGGGGACCTCGTCGCGGCCGAGCTGCATGCCGTCGACGCAGGCCTGCACCGCGCGCCCGACCACCTCGTTGCCGAACGGTGAGTAGCTGAGCTGGGTCCAGTAGCCGACATCCGGATCGTCGCGCCCGCCGGTCAACGGCTGCGGCAAGGTATGCGAGTTGCTGCCGTTCTGGTGCACGACTTCATAGGGGCGATCGTCGACCAGACCCTCGTAGGCGGAGTCGGGACCGATGCGATCCCAGACGGTGCCGTAGAACGAATCGATCACCCTTTCGCGGTTCCAGCTCGCGATCCACGGCGGCACCTCGGCGCACCAGTTCTTGTTGGTGACGAGGTTGCCGGTGGTGACCTCGAACCAGGCCGCGACATCGGCGTGATTGCCGACCATGAGGATCGCCGAACGGTCCTTCCACGCCACGCTGGCCGTCCTGGTGCCGGGGATCTCGCGCCGCATGCGCGCCGACAGCGTCTCCGCCAACAGCCGATCGGCGTTGCGATCGCGCCCTTCGCCGAGCCCGGGCAGCGCCTCGGCGGCACCGCCGGCGCAGTAGACCAATCCCGCATCGGACCGCGACCACCACGCGTTGCGCACGATGCCGTGCACCGCCGCCGGCGCGCCGGTCCCGATCGTCGCGTGCCCCGGCCCGGTCTCGGTGCAGGCATGTCGGTAGGCGCAATGGGTGAACCGGACTCCCTCGCGCATCAGCCGACGGAAGCCGCCGTCCTCGGCCAGGTGAGGCAGCGCCTCGGCGAAGACCCAGGATGCCATCTGATCGATCGAGCACAGCACGACGAGCCGCGGCCGCGACCCCGGTTCCTCGGCGACCTGACCGCTGGCCGCCTGCGAGCACGACAACGACGCCAACACCGGCACCAGGCCGGCCAGCAGGTGAACGGCCGGCCTCGCAACGAAACGCCGCAGCGGCGCTGGATGCCTGCGCTTCGTCGTCGACGCGGTGCCGCGTTGCGGCGTCCGCCTCATGACGTGAAGTGTCGAGCGATGCGTTCGATCGTGGCCCATGGCAGCAGGCCGAGATGATAGATCGCGAGCGAGCCGATGCCATGGCGGGCGCAAAGCTCGCCGACTGCGGCGAGATCTTGATCTGAGGTCAACTGCGGCGCCTTGGGCCAGATCGAGAGCCGTTTCTCCCCGCCGTCCAGCCGTCGCATGTCCGCCGCGGCCAGCAATCCGCGGATGCCCGCCACGCCTTCGCCATAGGCCGTGAGGACATGTTCCTCGGCGACGAAACCGGCCGCCTGTGCCAGCGGCAGCTGGCTGCCCGTGAAGTATGGCGACGGGTGGATCTGCAACGCGAG
>JAGQRA010000135.1 GCA_020425885.1 Planctomycetota bacterium
AGCGCCAGCAGGTATTTGCGGGAATAGCGGCTGCCCAGCCAGCCGGCGGTGATGGTGCCGTCGATATTCGCCAGTCCGATCAGCGAGATCGCCGCCGCCCCCAGCGCCGAGGTCGTGGTGACGGCGATCCTGCATTGCGACAAGCCGGTCATCAACCGCTGTAACGGCATGCGCATCGGCGGCGGTCAGGAGATCGGCATGGCCTGCGACTTCACGGTCGCGCACGACCTGTGCCGCTTCGGTCAGGCCGGGCCCAAGCACGGCAGCGCGCCCGACGGCGGCAGCACCGACTTCCTGCCGCTATTCGTCGGCATCGAAGAGGCGATGGGCAGCGCGACCCTGTGCGAGCACTGGAGCGCCCACAAGGCGATGCGGCTCGGCCTGCTGACGAAGCTGGTGCCGGCGCTGCGCGTCGACGGCAGCTTCGTGCCGAACCCGCTGGTCGTCACCGACCGCTGGCTCGACGGCTTCGGCAACATCGTCCACGGCGAGTTCAAGACCGGCGACGCGCAGAAGGCCGGCAAGGACGTGCTCAAGAACGGCAGCGTCGACCTGTCGCTGCTCGACGCCGAGGTCGATCGCATGATCACCTCGATCGCGATGACCATGCCCGGCTGCATGAGCAAGACGGTCGAGAGCGTGCGCAAGCACAAGCTGGCACATTGGGACAAGAACCGCGAGACCAACCGGGCCTGGCTCGGCCTCAACATGATGACCGAGGGCCGCGCCGGTTTCCGCGCCTTCAACGAGGGCAACCGCGAATGTCGCGAGCCCGACTTCCTGCTGCTGCGGCAGCTGCAGGCGAGCGGCGCCGTCTGGGGCGACGAGCTGACCGAGACGATCCTGTGGCGCGCCCACGGCAAGCCGTCGCCCAACGTCGACAAATGACCCTGGCCCAACCATCCGAACGGAGCTGACCGTGACCGAAGAATGTGAGACCGCAAGCCCGCTGCGCATCGAACGCGGCGAAGGCGACAGGCTGTGGCTGCTGCGCCTCGACCGGCCGAAGGCCAACATCGTCGATGCGGCGATGACCAAGGCGCTGCAGGACGCGTTCTGCGCCGCCCAGCAGACCCCCTCCCTGCGCGCCATCGTGCTCGCTCACAGCGGCCCGAACTTCTCGTTCGGCGCCAGCGTCGCCGAGCACCTGCCCGGCGAGGTCGCCGGCATGCTGCGCGACTTCCACGCCCTGTTCCACACCATGGCCGAGACCGAGGTGCCGCTGCTTGCGGCCGTGAACGGACACTGCCTCGGCGGTGGCCTCGAGCTGGTCGCGTTCACGCAACGCATCTTCGCCGCCCCCACCTGCAAGCTCGGTCAACCCGAGATCGCGCTCGGCGTGTTCGCGCCGGTCGCCTCGGCGCTGCTGCCGCATCGCATCGGGCGCGCCGCGGCCGAGGACCTCTGCCTGTCCGGGCGGACGATCGGCGGCGACGAGGCGCTGCGCCTCGGCCTGGTCGACGAGCTCGCCGAGGATCCCGAGGCCGCCGCCGTGGCCTACGCCGAGAGCCACCTGCTGCGGCATTCGGCCAGCAGCCTGCACCACGCGCTCCGCGCCGTCCGCCGCCACTTCCTCGCCGACTTCTTCGCCCGCCTCGCCGAGCTCGAACGGAGCTACCTCGACGAGCTGATGGCGACCGCCGACGCCACCGAGGGCATCACCGCCTTCCTCGAGAAACGCCAACCGCAATGGAGCGAGGCATGAGATCGATCGACGAACTGTTGCAGACCGCAGAGCAGCTCTACCGCGACCTTCGCCTCGGCTCGGTGCGCGAATGGAAGCAGCGCACCGGCGGCCTCGCCGTCGGCTTCATGCCGGTCTACGTGCCGCGCGAGGTCCTGCACGCCCAGGGCGTGCTGCCGGTCGGGCTGATGGGCGCCGGCGACGATCTCGAGATCATCCGCGGTGATGCCTACTACCAGTCCTACATCTGCCATCTGCCGCGCAGCACGATCGAGCTCGGCCTCAACGGCAGCCTCGACTGCCTCGACGGCATGCTGTTCCCGGCGACCTGCGACGTGATCCGCAACCTGTCGGGCATGTGGATGATGCAGTTCCCGGACAAGTACGTGCACTACCTCGACGTGCCGCAGGACTTCTCACCCGAGGTCGGCGGCGCGTTCTACCGCCACGAGATCGAGCAGATCGCGGCGGCGCTCGAGGCCCGCGGTGCGAGGCCGCTCACGGCCGCGGCGCTACGCGAGTCGATCGCCGTCTACAACGAGAACCGCAGCTTGGTCGAGGCGCTCTACACGCTGCGGCACCGAGAGCCGTGGCGGGTGCCGACGACCGAGCTCTACCTGCTGCTGCGGGCCGGCTGCGTGCTGCCGGTCGAGGAGCACAGCGCGATGCTGCGGGACTACACCGCCGGCGTGCAGGCGGCGACCGACCGTCGCACCATGGACCAGGCCCGCGTGCTGTTGGCCGGGTCGTTCTGCGAGCAGCCGCCGCTCGGCCTGATCAAGACGCTCGAGCGCGCCGGCTGCTACATCGTCGACGACGACTTCGTGCAGGTCCATCGCTGGATCGAGGGCGACGTCGCCGCCGGTGACGACCCGCTGCAGGATCTCGTCGTGGCCTACCTCGATCAGGGCATCGCCAGTCCGATCCGCTACATCGACGACAACGACAAGGGCATTGACCTCGTGCACCGCGTCGAGAAGAGCGGTGCCGAGGGCGTGATCTTCTGCGCCCCGAGCTTCTGCGACCCGGCGCTCCTCGACCAACCCATGGCGACCGCCGCGATCGAACGCGCCGGCGTGCCGTGGACCGCGTTCAAGTACAGCGAGAACACCGGCCAGTTCCAGGTGATCCGCGAACAGGCCGGCACCTTCGCCGACTCGATCAAGCTCTGGAGCGAATGACCATGACCAAGCAAGCAACCGCGACCGCCGACCTCAGCAGCAAGGATCGCAGTCAGGAGCGGCAGAAGGCGATGATCGCCGCGCATTTCCACCGTCTCGCCACCGCCCGCGAGGACGGCAAGAAGTGCGCCTACACCTTCGTCCCGGGCAACCTGACCGAGCTGCTCGGCACCTTCGGCGTGCTGCCGGTGCTACCCGAGATCAACGCCCTGCAGTCCGGCATGCGCGGCAAGTCGCGCGACTACATCGGCCTCGCCGAGAAGCTCGGCCACTCCGAGGATGTCTGCACCTACGTCAAGTGTGACGTCGGCATGCTGAAATCGGGCAACATCGGTCCCACCGGCGAACGGTTGCCGACGCCCGACCTGCTGCTGCTGTCGTACACCGGCTGCTTCACCTTCCTGAAGTGGTTCGAGCTGCTGGCCCAGGAGTACGACTGCCCGGTGGTGATGCTGCACGTGCCCTACCAGGGGGACGGCAAGATCACCGACTCGATGCGCAAGTACGTCGTCGATCAGCTACGGCAGAAGGTGATCCCAGCGCTCGAGCGGATCTCGGGCCGCAGCTACGACGAGGAGCTGCTCAAGGAACAGCTGGCGCGCTCGGCCGCGGCCGAGGACGACCTGGTCTGGGTGCTCGAGAGCGCCAAGCAGAAGCCGTCGCCGATCGACTCCTACTTCGGCGGCGTCTACTACATCGGCCCGATCTTCACCGCCTTCCGCGGCACCAAGGACGCGGTCGAGTACTACCGTGAGCTGCGCTCCGAGATCGCCGAGCGCCTGCGTCTCGGTCAGGGTCCGGTAACGCCCGATGGTGAGCTCGACCAGGAGCGCTACCGCATCGTCGTCGAGGGACCGCCGAACTGGACCAGCTTCCGCCAGTTCTGGTCGATGTTCGCCGACGAGGGCGCGGTCGCGGTGGCGTCGACCTACACCAAGGTCGGCGGCGTCTACGACATGGGCTTCCGCCACGATCCGTCGCGGCCGCTCGAGTCGCTCGCCGAGTACTGCATGGGTTGCTACACCAATCTCAACCTGCCGACCCGCGTGCAGATGCTGACGCGCTACGTCGAGGACTACGCCGCCGACGGCTTCCTGATCAACTCGGTCAAGAGCTGCAATTCGTTCAGCGCCGGTCAGCTCATGATCCTGCGCGAGGTCGAGCAACGCACCGGCCGCCCCGGCGGCTTCATCGAGAGCGACCTCGTCGACCCGCGCTACTTCTCGACCAGCAACATCAAGAACCGGCTCGAGTCGTACTTCCAGATGATCGAGCAGAAGCGCTCCGGAGGCGTGTGATGATGCGTATCGACTACTGCGTCGGCATCGACCTCGGCTCGACCACGACCAAGGCGGTCGTGCTCGATCCCGAGCAGAACATCCTCGGCCGCGGCATCACCAACAGCCGCAGCAACTACGACGTCGCCTGCCAGGTCGCGCTCGGCGAGGCGCTGATCAACGCCCGCTTCGCGCTGCTCGACGGCCGGCTGCAGGCCGCCGGCATCGACGACGCGCGGCGCCGCGAGCTGCTGCTCGCCTTCGAGCTCGCCTTCCGCGAGCAGCAGTACCGCGGCCAGCTCGCCGATCTGACCGAGCGCCTGCTGCACCACGCCGAACGCACAGGCCAGGGCCCCGATACCAGGCGGGCGATCGAGCAGATCACGGCCGCGATGCGCGATGAGTCGGCGTCGCTGTTCCAGCCCGGGGCCGCGCGCAAGAGCGACTTCTTCCGCGACCTCGCCGGCAGCCGCTACATCGAGCTCAGCGAGGCCATGGCCAAGGCCGGTGAGCACGCCTTCGACCCGCTCGTCGGGCTGTTCGACAAGGCCATCCTCGAGACCGAGAACTCGACCGGCGCCGTCGGCACCTTCGCCGACCACGCCGAGGCCGCGATGCACCGAGCCGGCGACCCGGCGCTGGTCGACGCCGTGGCCAAGGTGCTCGAGATCGAGCTCGTGCAGCGCCTCAGCGTCGGCACCGGCTACGGCCGCGCCCGGCTGCCGTTCCCCGAGAAGCTGATCCGCTCCGAGATCCTGTGCCACGGCCTCGGCGCCCACCACATGTTCCCGGGCACGCGGACCGTGCTCGACATCGGCGGCCAGGACACCAAGGCGATCCAGGTCGACGACAACGGCATCGTCACCAGCTTCCAGATGAACGACCGCTGCGCCGCCGGCTGCGGCCGCTACCTCGGCTACATCGCCGACGAGATGAACCTCGGCCTGCACGAGCTCGGCCCGATGGCCGACAAGGCCTGCCGTACCGTGCGCATCAACTCGACCTGCACCGTGTTCGCCGGCGCCGAGCTGCGCGAGCGGCTGTCGCTCGGCGAGAAGCGCGAGGACATCCTGTCGGGCCTGCACCGCGCCATCGTGCTGCGGGCGATGTCGCTGCTGGCGCGCTCTGGCGGCGTCACCGAGGAGTTCACGTTCACCGGCGGTGTCGCCAAGAATTCGGCCGCGGTCGCCGCGCTGCAGAAGCTCATCGCGGAGAACTACGGCGAGCGCACGCTCAACATCTCGCCCGATTCGATCTACACCGGCGCGCTCGGCGCCGCCCTGTTCGCCTGGCGCGAGGCCAATCGCCAGCAGCTTTCGACCACGGAGGTCCTGTCGTGAACTCGCTCTACTCCGCCGGCATCGACGTCGGTTCCTCGGCGATCAAGATCGTCATCATGCACGACCGCGGCGCCGACGGCGCCAGCCTGCTGAGCCAGGTCACCGAGCGCCTGCGCCGGCGCGACCCGCTCGAGGTCGTCGAACAGACCTTCGCCCAGGCCCTGGCCACGGCCGGACTCGAGCGCGACCGGATCGACTACGTCGCCACCACCGGCGAGGGCGAGAAGGTCGAGTTCCGCACCGGGCACTTCTACGGCATGACGACCCACGCCCGCGGCGGACTGTTCCTCGACCCCGAGGTCCGGGCCGTCGTCGACATCGGCGCCCTGCATGCCCGCGCCGTGCTGATGGACGACCGCGCCAAGGTGCTCGGTCACCGCATGACGAGCCAGTGCGCCTCGGGCTCCGGTCAGTTCCTCGAGAACATCTGCCGCTACCTCGGCGTCACGATCGACGAGATCGGGCCGCTGTCGCTGCAGGCCGACGCGCCCGAGCAGTGCTCGTCGATCTGCGCCGTGCTCGCCGAGACCGACGTCATCAACATGGTGTCGCGCGGCATCTCGATCCCGAACATCCTGAAGGGCATCCACCTGTCGATGGCCGGCCGCTACCTCAAGCTGCTGACCTCGGCCGGCGCCAAGGGTGCGGTGCTCGTCACCGGCGGCCTCGCCCGCGACACCGGCTTGCATCAGGCCATGGTCGAGTCGGCGGCGGCGGCGAAGGCCGACATCGACATCCGCATCCACCCGGACTCGGTGATGGCCGGCGCCATCGGCGCAGCCCTGTGGGGCGCGTTCCGTTCGCGCAAGCTCGCCGAGAAGGGCGTCTCGCTGACGGGGGGTGTGTGACGGCCGACGGCCACCTGCTCTCGCTCGCCGATCGCTGCGCGGTCGTGAGCGGTGCCAGCGGCGGCATCGGTCGCGCGGTCTGTGCGTCCCTGCGGCAGGCCGGGGCCGAGGTCGTGGCCGTCGACCGCGACGGTGCGGCGCCGGTCGACGGCGCCTTGAACCTCGCCGCCGATCTCGGCGACCCGGCAGCCATCGCCGCACTCGAGGCCAGGCTGCCGGCGCGCGTCGACACCTTCGTGCACTGCGCCGGCATCACCCGCGATGGTGTCTGCTGGAAGCTGCCGCCGTCGCAATGGAGCGAGGTGCTTCGGGTCAATCTCGACTCGGCGTTCCATCTCGTGCAGCTGCTCACGCCCCGGCTCCGCGCCGGCGGCGGCAGCATCGTGCTGCTGGCCTCGATCAACGGCGAACGCGGCAAGTTCGGCCAGAGCAACTACGCCGCCAGCAAGGCCGGCCTGATCGCCTTCGGCAAGAGCATCGCGCGTGAACTCGGCCGCT
Organism: Planctomycetota bacterium; assembly: GCA_020425885.1. Next base: position 6,829 of record JAGQRA010000135.1, read on the forward strand.
TCGGCGTGCGCTGCAACAGCATCGCGCCGGGCTGGATCGAAACGCCGATGACCGGCGGCCTGCCCGCCGAACACCGCGACCGCGCCCTGGCCGAGACCGCGCTCGGCCGCCTCGGCACGCCCGCCGACATCGCCGGCGCCGTGCTCTTCCTCTGCTCGCCGCTGGCGGCGCACATCACCGGTCAGGTGCTGCGCGTCGACGGCGGTCAGTGCACCGCGTGAAGCCAGATTCGATAGGACCCCCGCCATGACGACCGCCTCCGACAGCGTGACGGTGCGCAACCTGCGCCCGCGTGACCTCGACCAGGTCATCCTCCTCGACAGCAAGATCACCGGCCGCGAACGCACCGAGTACTTCAAGGTCAAGCTGGCCCAGGCCATGTCCGACACCGGCGTGCAGGTCTCACTCGCCGCCGAGGTCGACGGTCAGTTCGTCGGCTTCCTGCTCGCCAGGGTCTACTACGGCGAGTTCGGCACCGCCGAGCAGACCGCCGTGCTCGACACCATCGGCGTCAATCCCAACAAGCGTGGCGCCGGCGTCGGCAGCGCGCTGCTGCGGCAGCTGCGCCAGAACCTGATCGGACTCGGCCTCAGGGACCTGCGCACCGAGGTCTCTTGGGACGACCTCGAGCTGCTGGCCTTCTTCCACAAGAGCGGGTTCCGGCCGGCGCCGCGGATCGGGCTCGACCTCGACCTCGTTGCCGCCCGGCGCCTGGACGAGCTGCGCGGCGAGCACGACGACGATGTGTAGCAGCTGAGGGGCGCGACCGCCTCGCGAGCCGGGACCCCGGGTTTCCTGTCATGTCGGCCGCGCCCGCGGACCTCTTCCTGCGTCCCAACCAGAAGAGGTTCGATGACTCACACCCACACGCTCCGTTCGTTCTCCGATCGCCGTTGCCAGCTGCTGGCGGCGGCCACCTTCGTCCTCTGCGTCGCCGACGTCGCGGCGCAGAGCGTCTCGATGTCCAAGGGCGCTCGGCGCCACCGCTTCTCGATCGCGCCGGGCACGACCCAGGCGGCGGCCGGCGACATCCTCCGCGTCCCGACTCCTTCGGGCCTGATCGGCCAGACGCTGCCCGTCGCTGTCAGCGCGGCCAGCCTCGGCCTGCCGGCGACGGCGAACATCGACGCCCTGGCCGTCGGCGCCGATCGGCTGCCCGACATGTCGAGCGGCGGCACCACCGGATCCTCGGTCGCGGTGCTCTCCTACTCGATCACCGCGGCGTCGGTCGGCTGGGCTTCCGGGGTCACACGCCAGACGTCGAGCTCCGGCAACGGTGGCGCCGGCGATCAGTTCCGCACCCACATCTACCCGTACGGCGGCCCGATCCCGCGCATCTACCGCCGCTACGACGCGACCCATCTGCTGCTGGCGCCGCGCACCCCGACCGCGGAGCCCGAACTCGACGCGGCGACGGCGACCCGGCGCGGCAACGCCGGTTTCTACTTCTCGGTGACGGCGGCCAGCGCGCCCGCCGTCAGCACGGCGCTCGGCTTCGCCGTCGGCCCGGCCGACATCCTCTACTCGGCCGGCCCGGGCTCGACCCCGGTGATCTACGCCACGGCCGCGACCCTGATGCTAGGGCCCGGCGACGACGTCGACGCCCTCTGCGTGCACGATCGCGGCCGCCGCAGTCCACCGGCGTTCGATCCGACGGTCGATCAGATCGCCTACTCGCTGACCCCGTCCTCGCCGTCGACGATGGCGGTGATTCCGGGGACGACGACGCAGATCTTCCCGTCCGCCGGCCTCCACATGCTGGGCGCCGGCGCGCCACCGTTCGGCGTCGTCCCCGCCGTCTTCGGCCTGCTCTCGACCGACGACCTCGACTCCTGCCGATGCACCGTCGGTCGCAACTGGCGATTCAAGAACCGCCAGCCGCTCGGCGGCCGCATCGCCGGCATGCTCGACGATGACGGTGGCATCACCGGAGCGGGGCTGCACGGTGTCACGCGCACCGCGGTCGGTAACGTCGTCCGCTACTGGGTCACGCAGCAACGACTACAGCCTTCGGCGCCGCATCTGCTGCTCGAGTACGACGAGTTCGGCACGCTGGTGGCGAGCCACGCGCAGCCGGCGGCAACGGCGATCTCAGCGACCGGCATTCGCGACCTCTGCACCGATGGCAGCCACCTCTACGGCTGCCTCGAGGGCAACACCGTCCACGCCTTCGACCTCGCGGTCCGCGGCTGGGACGCGCTCGAACGACTGACGCTGGCACCGAGCGTGCCACCGGTCCTGCTCGGCATCGCCTACGACGGCACCAACGACACGTTCTGGCTCGCCGGCGGCGGCGGCGAACTGGTCCAGGTCGACCGCGGTGGCAATGTCGACCGGACCTTCACCGGCGTCGTGACGCAGCCTCGCGGCCTGGCGATGGACGAAGAACGCGCCCGGCTGTGGGTGTTCTGCGGCGGCGGCGGGCCGCGGCCCGGTGACCAGGCGGTCGGCGTCGAGTTCGACGTCGAGCTCGGCGAGGTCACCGGCGTGCAGTTCCTCGGCGACGCCGCGATCGGCGGTCAGGCGGCGGGTCTCGACTTCTATCTCGACGACACCGGCGCGCCGCTCCTGGTCTGCGTGACCAAGGGCGCGGCGGGTGACGATGTCTACGAGATCAGCGGCAGCTACACCGGCGGCACGACGTGCCCCGGTGGCAACGGCGAGATGTCGCAGGCCGGGCTCGTCGGCGCGC
>JAGQRA010000136.1 GCA_020425885.1 Planctomycetota bacterium
AGGCCGTAGATCTGCAGCGGCCGCAGCAGCCGCGGCCCGGGGCCGGTCTGCGCGGTGCGATGCAGGGCGGCGAGGACGATCGTGGCGATGCCCGCCGTCCACACCGCGTAGCTGCTGGTCCAGATCGGCTTGTTGAAGGGCAGCGCGAACGACCACGCGTAGCCGAGCAGCATGGCGACGATGCCGCCGAGCAGCAGCGCGCGCACCTTGTCGCGATCCGATCGCGGCGACGCCAGCACGCGTCCGGCCTCGACGCCGAGCAGGCAGGTGCCGAGCGCCGGGATCGTGCTCAGCAGACCCTCGGGATCTCCTTCCCAGCCGCGATAGATGTGGCCGCCGAACACGGCCTGATCGAGCCATGCCTGCAGCGTCTGCCCGGACACGTCGATGTCGGGCGCGCCGATATCGGGGATCGGCACCAGCGTGATCAGCGGCCAGTAGCCCAGCAGGCACAGGGCCAGGACCAGGCGCTGCGTGCGCACCGCCGTGAACAGGAGAAGCAGCGCGGCGATGCCGTAGCAGACGCCGATGCGTTGCAGCACGCCGGGGAAGCGGACCCCGAGCAGCGGCGCGAACAGCTCCTTGCCGGCGGCGAACGTCACCAGCGGGAATGCCGACAGGAACATGCCGAGCAGCAGCAGCGCCAGCACGCGACGGCCGATCTTGCCGACGATCGGCGCGCGCGGATCGCCGTTCGCAAGGCGCCGCGCGAGTGCCGGCACGATCGCGACCCCGGCGCAGAACAGGAACGTCGGGAACACGAGATCGGTGAACGTGCAACCGTGCCAGGCGGCGTGGCGCAACGGCCCGAACTGCCAGGCGGATCCCCATCGCCCAGGATTGTTGACGAGGATCATGGCCGCGATCGACAGACCGCGCAGCGCGTCGAGTCCGAGCCAGCGTGCGGATGCAGACGCGGTGGTCACGAGTCGCACGCCGTCACGGTGTCGATGCGCAGCCTGCGTGCGCGCAGCTCTTCGTCGGTCGCCATCGGAGCGATCGGCAGGCTATCACCGGTCCGGTCGAACCGCACCAAGGTGGCGCTCCATCGCTTCCGTTCCGTTCCGTTCCGGAGCGCGGCGCCCATGGTTCGCGGCCTTTCGCCAGCACGCATCCGGTCAGAGACACGAGGATCATCGCTTCGCGGCGGCGGCCCGACCGCGGTGCGGCAGGGATTGTCGCCGGCGCACCCGCTCCTACCATTGTGCCTCCCGCCACCAAGCACTCCTGCTTCGAGCGCCGCCGTCGAGCCATGCGATCGTCTTCGAGCCTCTGCGTGTTCTTGTTCGCCGCGGCCCTGCCCGCGACCCAGTGGATCGTCGATCAGCAGAACGGTCCAGGAACGCACTTCACCACCATCGGCGCCGCGGTCGCGGCGGCGGTCGACGGCGACACGATCGTCGTGCGGACCGGCACCTATGTCGAGTCGGTGACGACCGGCAAGGCCCTGACGATCCTCGGCAGCGCGGTGACCTGGGCCATGCCGTCGGTGACCGCGTCGGCGCTCGTGGTCTCCGGGATGCCTGCCGGCAGGACGTTCGCACTCAGCAACGTGCGGCTCGCGCTCGAACCGGAAGCGACCGTACCGGCGGTGGCGTTGGTGAACTGCGCCGGCGTCGTTGCGCTGGGTCAGCTGACCTCCGGTCTGGTCAGCCCCGGCAACGCACCGACCGTGGTCGCGGCGAGCGGATGCGCCGCGGTCCACCTCGACCTGTGCTCGCTGACCGGCGGTCCGGCCCTCGCGCTCACGGCGAGCACCGCGGTGGTGGCGGACAGTGCGCTGCACGGTGCGTTCCCGCAGTCGACTGCGACCGGGCTCGGTCCCGCACGTCCCGCGATCAGCGCGGCGCAATCGCGACTCACCTCGAGCCAGACGCAGTTGTTCGGTGCCAATGGGATCGCGTTCGGCGGCAACACCGCGCTGCCGCAGCCGGCCGTCGAACTCACCGCGAGCAGCCTGGCGATCACCGGTGGCGCGGGGTCGTACCTGCAGGCCGGATCGCTGACCGGCGTCCCGGTGTCCGCGGTTCAGGGCGCCGCGGCTTCGGCGGTGGTGTACGACGGCGTCGGCGTGCTGGTGCCGAGCGGCGGCGCGCCGAACTTCTCGGCGGGCCTGCCGATCACCCTCGATGTCGTGCCGTTCCTCAGCGTCACCCCGGCGCCGCCCGGGGTCGCGGTCCGCGTCGAACTCGGCTCGTCCCCGGGCGAGATCGTGATCTTCGCGGTCGGCCTGCCGGCGTCGCCGACGGCCGTCGCCGGCGTCAACGGCGAGGCCTGGCTCGATGTGGCGAGCGCGGCCGTGGTCGCGATAGCGACGCAGCCCGCGAGCGGTCGTACGACGATCTTCCGCACGCCGACGAACTCACCGGCCATGCGCGGGGTGGTGCTGTGCTGGCAGGGAATCAGCAGTGACCTGGTCACGCTCGATGTGGCGACGCCGGTGATCGCACCGGTGCTGTAGTCGCCGGCCGTCAGCGCGGCATGCGGACGACGACGTCGCCACGGTCCTGGCCCGGCGGCAGGTCGATCGGTCCGAGTCTTTGGTGCCGGCCGTCGACCACGGCATCGAGTTCGAACGCGTCGAACGGGGCCGGGTAGATCTCGATGCGACCGTCGGCCGCGGTCTTCAGCCCGCCGGGCAGGAAGTAGCCCTTGCGCTTCACCTCGAGGCGCAGATCGGCAACGGGTCGATCGTCGGCGTCGAGGACCTGCACGCCGATGCGCCGCAGCAGCACGTCGAAGTTCTGTTCGCGGCTCTCGCCCGTCGCGAGATCCCATTCCTCGGGCAGCACGATGTGCAGCCAGCCCGGTCCCGGCTGCGCGGGATAGGTGATGGCGAAGCCGTAGCGACCGGGCGGGACCAGGCCGGTGAAGTGGCCGTCGCGATCGGTCGCGACGCGGATCGCGAGGATTGGACCGGGATCGATGCGACGCAGGAAGCAGTGTACCTCGGCGAGCGGCGCACCGCCGGCGATGACGCGGCCGTGCACGGTCGCCGGCAGCAGCGCCGACACGTCGATGTCGAGTTCGCGCGGCTGACCACCGGCGAGGGCCACCGACGCCACCGGTGACGTGATCGAACGTGCATGCACGTCGCTCGAGTGCAGCCAGTAGCGCAGCGAGACGTCGTAGTCCCCGGGCGGCAGGCCACCGGCCTCACACTCTCCCGCGGTGGTGAAGGCGACGGCGGGCAGCGCTTCGCCGCCAGCCGGTCGCAGGACGATGGCGATCGGCTCGTCGCCGCCTTCGGCCAGGGTCTGCAGCGCTGCCCGGGCTCCGTCGGGCTGCAGGCTGGCGCGCAGCACGGCCGCGGCCTGCACCGTCACCGCGACCGCGGTCGCCGGAGCCGCGACCTGCACCGTCTGCACCAGCGGCACGTGGTCGTCGCCGCGGACGCGCAACGTCCAGTTGCCGGGCGGCGCCGCCAGCTCGGCGATGCCGGCGGCGTCGGTCGCGGCTGCGGCGACGATGGCGTGTTCGGGCGTGCTGCGAGGCCGGTCGCAGTCGGCGATCGCGACCGCGGCGGCCGCGGCCGTCGGCGGTTCGCCGCCGAGACTCTGCAGCACCTCGACCGTGCTCGCGACCTGTGGCTGTCCGTCGGCGCCGCTGACGCTGACGCGCAGCGGCACCCGTTCCTCGACGGCCACGGTCAGCTCGCGCGCCGCGACGCCGGCTTCGATCACGAACGGGATCGCGGCGGTCGACGCCAACGTCGGCGCGCGCGGTGCTATGACGACCGAGTAGCTGCCGCTGCCGAGGCCGGTCAGCCGGCACCTGCCATCGGCATGCGGCCCGCGCCGCGCCGCGCGGGCGTGGCGTGAGAGCTTCTCGTGACCGCGGAACAGGAACAGCGCGTAGTCGGTGACCGCGCGACCCTGCGCATCGATGACGCGCACGGACTGCGCCGCCAGCGGCCGCATGACGACCTCGACATCGTGCGCACCCCAGGGAATGCGATGACCGGTCTCGGGTCGCACGCGTTCGTGGTCGTTGTCGGCGCTCGTGCACGACAGCAGCGTCCCCGGCTTGCCGTCGTCGTGAACCGGGCCGGCCCGCTGTACCACGAAGCGGCCGTCGTCGCCGCTGCGGCCGCGGCCGACGAAACCCTCGCCGGTGGCCGTGATGCGGACGCCGGACATCGGGCGGTCGTCCTCGTCGACGACGCGTCCGGTGATCGAGAAGCTCGGGTCCGGTCGCTCGACGACGATGCGCAGCGAGTACGGCGATTGCTCGGCGGCGATGACGACCGAACGCGGCTCGACCAGGGCGCCGGTGTCCTCGGCGCCGACGTACCACTCGCCGGGATAGGCCGGCACGGCGAAGGTGAAGTTGCCGGTGGCGTCGCTGCGCGCGCGCAGCATGTTCTCGGCCGCGACCTCGTGACCGCCCGTCATCGCGATGTGAACGAACATCAGGCCGGCGTCGGCAACCGCCACACCGGCCTCGTCGACGATGGTGCCGTGGACCTCGATCGCGGCGGCCATCGGCACGTCACCGAGTTCGATCACCGCGCCTGGAGCCGGGCGCAGCCAGCGCCCGATGCGGGGCACGAAGCCGTTCGCCTCGAGTCGCAGCGCGACTGAGTCGAGCCAGGCGTCGTGGGTCGCGGTGAGTTCGAAGGTGCCGTCGGCGATGGTCGTCACGCGTGCGGCGGCGGTGGCTTCCGACCAGGTCGTTGTCGCAGCCCCGGAACCGGCCTCGACCCGCACCGTGGCGAGGCAGCCGGCGAGCGGCTCGTGGTCGTCGCCGGTGACGCATCGTCCACGCACCGTCACGGTGGGGTCGGCAGCGATCGGCGCCGGCGAAGTCGGGACGTCGGCCGTATCGGCAGCGACCCGGTCGATCGCGATCGTCGTCGGGCCTGCAACGGTGCCGCTTGCGGCCACGGCGGCGGGCGCGCCTGGGTCGGCGGGTTGCGGCTCGGGCGGCGCGGTGATCTGCGTCGATGCGGCCCAGAGGGCGGCGACGGCGACGATCACCAGGGCGATTGGGAACAGGATGCGGCGGTCGCG
>JAGQRA010000137.1 GCA_020425885.1 Planctomycetota bacterium
CGCCCAGTGCTGGCGCCGCCAGGTCTCGCCGCCGTCGGTGGTATGCAGGATGATCTCGTCGTGACCGACGGCCCAGCCACGCTGGGCATCCACGAAAGTGACGGCGGTCAGCATGGTGCGGGTCGGCACGGCCCGTGCCTGCCGCCAGTTCCGCCCCTGGTCGTCGGACAGCAGCACATGGCCACGCTCACCGACCACGACCATGCGGCTGCCGGCCCAGGCCAGGCCCAGTAGCAGCGAACGGCTCGCGGCCGGGGCGATCACCGCCGGCCGGTCTAGCCAATCGGACGATGGCGGTGCCGCGGTGCTGTCGCCCATCGGCACCACCGCGATGGCGGGATCCGCCGCGGAATCGTGCAACTGCGCCGACGCGACCGGTGCCAGCAGCGTCAACAGCAACGCCAACGGCAGCGACCGCCGCGGCGGCACGTCAGCGGCAACCGCGCCGTCGTCGGGCATGGCTGCCCCGCTTCAGCGCACGCCGCGACGCTGCAGCATGCTCGGCTGGTAGTCGGCCGCCGTGCGCTTGATGCTGAAATCGCGACTGCGCGGCTCTTCGTTGTCGAGACCGAGCGCGAGATAACGGCCATTGGACGTGTCCATGACCACCTCGAGCGCCGTCCACAGGGCCGGCACCGAGTAGAACTCGATCACATGGCCTTCCTGGATACGATACAGCTGGTCGCGGCTGTCGTAGCAATCGACCACCAGGATCTGCCAGCTGTCCTCGTCGACGTACAGCGTGCGGCGCTTGTAGAGATGGTTGGTGCCGGGTTTCAGCACCGAATCGACCACCCAGACACGATGCAGCTCGTAGCGGGTGAGATCCGGATTGACGTGGTTCTTCTGCAGGATCTGCGAATACTTGAGATTCGGCTGGTTCAGCTTGTAGCTGTTGTACGGCACCAGGATCTCTTTCTTGCCGACCAGCTTCCAGTCGTAGCGCTGCGGGCTGCCGTTATAGATGTCGAGTTGATCGGAAGTGCGCAGGTTGTCGGAGTTCGTGCCGGGATTGTCGAAAGCGACGTCCGGGGCACGGCGCACCCGGCGCTGGCCCGGGTTGTAGACCCAGGCACGGCGATTCTCCTTCGACTGATCGAGGGTCTCGTGCACCAGCAGGATCTCGCCGGCCAGGCGCGCCGGCGCGACCGTTTCCTGCATGAAATAGGCGATCACGTTGCCGAGATTCTCGGACGTGGCCCCCGGCGCGCTGTAGGCGACGAAGGTCTCGTCCTTGAACTTGACCATGGTGTAGCTGCCACTGGCCGTGACCGGGGCCTGGCCGATGTTGCGGGTGATCGCATCGCCGCGGTAGCGCAGCACGTGGTTCCAGAACACCTCGACGCCTTCCTTCGGGATCGGGAAGGGAATGCCCTCGCCCGCGTGGGTGACGCCGTTGCCGCCGGGCGCGAGCTGCGCCGTGGTCGCGATCCGCTTGGTCGCATCGTAGATGCGCTGCGGCACCGCCGCGCTGCGGCGCGTCGGGTAGACGTTCATCTTGAACGTCGGATAGGTCTGCAGCAGCTTCTTGTGGCCCTCGGTCAGCACGTTGGCGTACTGGCCCATGTTGGCGCGGGTGACGGTGTACAGCGGCTTGTCGTTCGCGTACGGGTCCGGGTGATGACCGCCCGGCTTGAAGTTCGCCACACCGGCCTTGGCGACCGAGTCGAGCCCGCCCTCCCAGGCCGGGATGGTGCCGGCGGCATTGCCGGCTTTTTCTGCGCCGAGCGGCGTCAGCTCGCCGCCGAGCTTGGCCGCCTCGGCCGCACTGATCGCCGACCAGGCGGGAAACGTGGCGCCGGCCGTCAACGCGGCGCCGCAGACAAGCAGCAAGGCTTTCTTGATCATGATGGCTCGGTCCCCTCGAGTGACGCTCGTCGGCAGATCAGAACGAGAACTTGACGCTGGTGGCGATGAAGTCGCGGTCGTTGATGTCGTTGAAACGGCCCGCGCCTCCGAAGGTCGTCCAGGCGAGATCGACTTCCCAACGCGCCCGCAGGTTGGCAGAAACGCCGAGCGTCAGGCCATAGCGGCCTTCGACGAAGCTGCCGCCGGGACCGGGCGAGGTTCCCGAAACGTCGTGCTGCCAGGAGAAGCGCGGCAGAACGTTCCACGGCCCCATCAGGCCCGGATAATCGAGGCGCCCCGCGAGGCGATAGCCCCAGGAGGTGGAATCGGCGAAACGATCCAGCGGCTCGACCTCGCCGAAGTGGCGCGCGGCAAACTCCGGATTGCCGGAGACCGAGGTGCCCGGACCGTTGTAGCGCAGGCCACGGCCGTTCGGGCCGCCCGAGATCTTGCTCGGCAGATCGGCGACGTGCGACACCGCCGCCTCGAGCACCAGCACCGCCTGCGCCGCCTTCAGCACATTGGCGAAGGTCTTGGTCGCGGTGAACTGCGCCTGCCAGGTGTCGTGCAGACCCCAGCCCCGCACGTCCTGATCGACGCCGAAACGACCGAGCTGGTTGCAGGCGTTCAGGGTGTTGGTGGCCAGGGTGCAAGGCGGCGGCATGAAGGCGCCGAGCGGCGTGCCGGCGGGCGCCATCGCATTCAACAGGCCGATACCGGCTTCGAACGGCGTCATGGCCGCGAACAGCAGCTCGACGTCGTCGTACTGCAACGGCACGTCCTTGCGGTAGGTCAGCTCGCCCTGCAGCGCGATGCCGCCGGTCTGCAGCTGGGTGTTGAAGGACAGGCCGATCATCTGGATGTCTTCCGGATACTCGACGAAGTAGCGCGCGGTCTTGGCGTACTCGTGGGTGGCGAGCGCCGTCGCCTGGGCGCCCACCCCCGCCGAACCGCCGCCGGCGAGCAGCGTGCCCGCCGCGATGCGGGCGTATTCGGTCAGTTGCGCCAGCGAGATGTCGCCC
>JAGQRA010000138.1 GCA_020425885.1 Planctomycetota bacterium
CCTGTTCATTGGCGGCGCCGCCCTCGAGCGCGCGCTGCAGCTTCTCGCGACGATGCAGCAGGCGATAGAGCAGCTGGTCGCCCTCGGGGCCGTACTTGCCGAGCAAGGTCGTCAGGTTCTCGATCGTCGGCGTCTCGAGCGGGACGAAGCCGAACGACTCGTAGACGCGCTGCACGACGCCGAGGACGTGGCGCCGGCGGGCAACGTCACCGGCCAGGAAGTCGCGCATGCCGCTCGGCGGCTTGGTGGAGATCGCCTTGCTCATCAGGCACTGGTGTAGCGGTCCGCTGCGACGATGCCAGCACGACAAAGCGATGGCCCACGCCAGCACCTCGCCTGTAGGCTGCCGTCATGACGAGATGCGCCCGTACCGCGTGGTGGTTCGTCCTCGCCACCCTGCTCGGCCTGCTCGCGGTCCCGGCCATGGCGCAGGGGCAGGAACCAGAGCTGCCGCAGGAGACGCGCGAGGCGCTCGAAGCGCTCGCCGGCCGCATCGATGACGCCGTGCAGCGCCGGGCCGTGGCGGCCACCGGCAACGATACGAAGGCTGTCGCCGCGATCGACGACGAGCTGCGCGACCTGCGCTGGCAGCTCGGCGGCATCACGGCGCGCACCGACGTCAAGGAGTTCGAGGCGCCCGAGAAGTCGGCGTTCGACCTGCAGGCCGAACTCGTCGAACTGCTCCGGCCCGTCGTCGAGATGGCCAAGGACTTCACCGCCGACTCGCGGCAGATCGAGTCGCTGAAGCGACGTGCGGCGACGCTCAACGCGCGCCGACAACGAGCCCAGGAGGCACTGCGCGAGTCCATCGCCATGCGCGATCGCCTGCCGGCCGACTCACCGGCTCGGGGCGCGATCGATTGGGAGATCGAGCAGCGCTGGCGGCCGACCATCGACGAACTGGTCAACGAGCTGGTGATCGTCAGCGGCCAGCGCAAGGCGATCGAGGAGGGTCGCAAGGACTTCCTCGACACGCTCGGCGAAGGTGCCCGGGGGTTCTACGACAAGAGCGGCAAGTCGCTGCTCTACGGCACGCTGGTGTTCTGCGCCGTGTTCTTCGCCTCGCGCTGGTTGCAGGGTCGCCTGCTGCGCAACCGCGAGACCGGCCGCCGCACCTCGCTGCGGGTGCTCGAGGTCGTGCTCGCCACGCTCGGCCTGCTGCTCGCCATCCTGTCGGCGTTGATCGTGCCCTACGTGCGCGACGACTGGCTGCTGATGCCGATCTGCATCCTGATCCTGCTCGGCACCGGCTGGGTGCTGCTGAAGATGCTGCCGCAGTTCTACGAGCAGATCCGGCTGGTGCTCAACATCGGCCCGGTGCGCGAGGGCGAGCGCCTGATCCTCGACGGTCTGGCCTGGCGCGTCGACCAGCTGCGCTTCTATTCTCGTCTGTCCAACCCGGACCTGCAGGGCGGCGTGCTGCGACTGCCGATCCAGAGCCTGATCGGCAAGTGTTCGAGGCGGGGCGAGGCCATCGAACCGTGGTTCCCGAGCCGCACCGGCGACTACGTCAGCCTCGACGACGGCGTGTTCGGCAAGGTCCTGCTGCAGACGCCGGAGACGGTCGTGCTCGATGACATCGCGGCCCCGAAGAGCTACCCCACACCCGCCTTCCTCGCCGGCAACCCCCGCAACCTGTCGCGCGGGTTCGGCGTGCGGGCGACGTTCGGCATCGATTATCGCCATCAGCGCGAGGCCACGACGACGATCCCGCAACTGCTGACGGCGGCGGTGCGCGAAGGGCTGACCGCGATGGTCCCGGCCGAGCAGATTCGCCGGGTCCAGGTCGAGTTCATGGCGGCCAACAGCAGCTCGCTCGACTTCAACGCCCGCGCCGACTTCACCGGCGACGCCGCCCCGCTGTGGCGCGAGATCAACCGCGCCCTGCAACGGCTGCTGGTCGACGCCTGCACGCAGAACGACTGGAACATCCCGTTCCCGCAGCTGACCGTCCACGGCAACCGCAGCGCCGATTGACGTGCGAACGGTGCCAGGACCAGAAGCAACATCCCCGTGCGACCGAAAGCGCCCGTGCCGGTTGGTTTTGGTCCTGGCACCGTTCCAACGCCCCCTGGCACTTTTGGGTAAGGATGGCAGAATCCAAAAACTCCCGAACGCGGTCAGGACACCCATCTGCACTCGCCCGCGCGCCCTCCCTTTCAACCCTCCCCTTCCGACATCGCTCATGCGGACACTTGCTCTGGCTCTGTCGTCATTCGCTCTCGCTGCTCCTTCCTTCGCCCAGATCCCGCTCGCTCTGTTCGGCGCACCAGCCAGGGGGGCCGCCCCCAAGGAAGACGCGGCCATCCAGCCCCACTCTCGCGCCTGGCCCGCTGCGTTGAGCCGCGTGGGCAGCTTGCGTCGGTCTCAGACCGCTGGACTTACGGCACATGGCATTCCGGATGTGATCGTGCTCGACGGCGACCGCGTCGTCGCCTTTGCTGCACCGGGCATCCACTCGCACATCGACGCGATCCCCGGCACCGAGACCCTGTCGGTGAACGACTTCACTGTGCTGAGCGGCCGCGGCAACGACAACGACGACAACCCGGCCCATGACGCGCTGGCGCTGGCCTGCGTCCAAGGCCTGGAGATCCTGCGCTTCGACCCGGGAACGGGCGTGTCCGATCTGCGGAATGTCGGGGGGCAGTCCCTGGCCAACGCGCAGCTCGTCGCCAGCCATCGCATGGACCCGAACACCATGTTCGCCGTCGATGCCGCCAACAACCTGCAGTGCCTCGTCGACTCGGGCGGTGGCTACCTCGCCCTCGGCTCGGGCACTCGCCTTTCGAGCGCCTCCCTGGACATGGAGTGCATCGACTGGGAAGGCGACGGGGATGTCGATGTGGCCGTGCTGATGACAACGGGCCTCGAGGTCTTCGACAGCCAAGGTGTCCAGCTGGCCAGTTTCCCGGGCAGCCACGCAAGCGGTGATCTCTGCCGGTTCCATCAGGCCGGCGGCGATTCGATCGCCTGGCTCCACCCTCAAGGTGCGGCCAGCGAAATCACGGTCGCCACCGGCTGGGCAGCACCCGCATCCGTCGCTGTCGCCTTGCCGCAGAACTACGTAGGCGTCTCCGGTGGCGACTGGACCGATGACGGCCTCGATGAACTGACGCTGTCGACGACCGACAACCTGGACACGACGGTTCTGCTGAGCCTCAACAATCCGGCCGGCCCGTTCTACTACCACTACCTCACGGCGTTCGATGTGGCGGTAGCACCGAGCGTGCATGGCGGCCGCAGCCCCAATCTGTGCGCTCCGGTCGTCGCCGATTTCGATGGCGACGGTGACAGCGACCTGCTGATGCCGATCGAGGACGAGGTGGCGCAGCCGGACACCAGCAGCTACACGCTCGCCGACTCCAAGATCATCCACCGCGCATTCGAACCGCGGCAACCCGAGTATCTCTACATGACCGGAGAGCCCGAGTACCTTTCGGCGCACCCGGGAGAGACTCACGGCACGATTGTCATCCCAGTCGAACCGGCGGCCGGCTTCTCCCACATGCACGTCGTCTTCTGGCTCCTGAATCTGGATGGCAAGATCGAAGCCATCGCCCCCACCCAGGCCCTGGTTTCGGCACAGACCCTGCTATCCGGACCGCACGTGGAGATGCCGATCCTGGACGATTACTTCGCTCAGGACGGGGAGGTCTTCATCATGATCCGACCCGTGAATCTCCACAACGGACACATCGTCGCGGCCGGACAGGCCGATCTGGTTCGATCGACCCCGGCGCCCGAGAGTGGCGTCAACAGCGGCTGGGAAGGCGAGGAGGAGATCCCGCCGGCCGAAGGCGGCCTGCCGGGCGCACCGATCCTGTAGCTTGTCCCACGCCGCGGAGATCGCTCGTCACGATCGCACGACGCCTGCCCGACGCCGCCGCGTACCGCGGCGCAACAACAGGACTGCGATGACCGCGGCCGCGGCGGCCACCACCGATCGCAGGACGCGCCACGCGACCGCGCCGGGCGCCTCCCCAACGATGTGATCGCCGCCGACGGCACCGGTCGGTGGCGGCACGTCGACGCCGACCACGCGCATGCCGGCGAAGTAGTACGGGTGGGCCCGACCCTCGCCCGCGGCGACGGCAACGCGCGCCTGCCGCATCGCCTCGACCAGCCCGTTGCCTCGCTGCCAGCAACCGAGCGCGCCGATCAACAGGTCGCGCGTTGCCCCGAGCGACAGCCGCCCATTCGCGAGCACGACGCAGTCCGCGCCCGCCAGCATGAAGGCGCCGCCGAGGTGGCTGGCGCCATCGTCGCCCTGACGGGCCGGGCCTGAAGCGGCCTCGCAGACGCCGAGCATGACGAGCTGCGGGGCGCCGAACCCTTCGATGTCTTCGGCGAACAGCGGTTCGGCGCCGCCGGCCGCCGACAACAGCAGACCCGCCGAACGCTCGCGCGTGAGGTCCTGCACGCCGTGGGTGAACAGACACAGGGCTCGAGCCGCGGCGACGTCGGCAGAGCGCAGGGTCGCCACGGTGGCGGCATCTCCCCAGGCCTCGAAGCGGCGTTGCCGCGCGAAGGCCGCCCCGAACTCGGCGCGCTGGGTCGCCGACAGGCCGAGCGCTTCGACCGCCCACCTCTCCTCGCTCGCCGGATCGATGACCGGATCGCCGATCACGGCGAGGTCCAGCCCGCCCTCGGGAGCTCCGCGCATGGCCTGCTCGGCGCGCTGCCGCAACCGTGCCGCCAAGGCGATCGAGGGCACGTGCAGGATCTGCTTCTGCAGACACAGCCACGAGTCGCCCCACGGCAACGCCTGGAACAAGCCGCTGACATCCTCGGCGCCGACCAGCACGATCTGCCGCCAGCGCCCGAGCCGGTCGCGAATGGCCGCCGGCAGCAGTCGTTGGCCGACCCGTTCCGCCAGCGCCCGGACCGCGGTCGCATCCTCGTCTGCCCGGTCCCCTCGCGCCGGCGGCAGGTCGACGGCCGCCTGCAGGGCTTCCGTCTCCTTCCAGAAAGTGCGCCCGAGGGTCACGCACTGATGCGTCGAGCCATCGGCATCGAACAACAGCAACGTCCCGGCGTGCGGCCCGAGGCCGAACATCAGGATGCCGCCGTCCGGCGGCACCAGGCGGCGCGCATCTTCGATCGTCGCCGCCGGACAATCGTAGCGGCGCGACACGGTCCCGAGCGCGAGCACCGACTCGAGATGATCGAAGGCGGCGGTCAGCGCGACGTCACCCTCGAGCACCTGCAGGTCCAGCATCAACGTCGTGGCGATCGCGTCGCGGCTCGACTTGAAGCGGAAGGTCCCGGTTCCACCTTCGCGAATCGGCATGGCGCCGCAGACTTCGATCCAGTGCTCGACCGTCTCGGCCAGCTTCCGCTGCAACTGCGCCAGCTCGGCCTTGTCGACACCCCTGGCCGCGGCGATGCGGGCACGCTGCGCCAGCAGCTCGGCCTTCTGCTCGGGGCCTGCCGTGGCATCGACTCGCAGCCGGTCATTGGCCGCCGCCGCACGCTGCAGATCACCGGCTTCGATCCAGCCCTCGCCGGACTCGAGCATCGCCCGCCAACTCGGCCCCGGGCTGAGGCCGGCCGCGACCAGCGCTTCGAGCTGCGAAGCGACTGCGGCCTGTTCGGCGATCGGCACTTCCTGTCGGGCGGCGAGCAGGCGGAAGTACTCGAGCATGGCGGCCGCGGTACCGCGCGCAGCGAGCAGCTCCTCGTCGGCCAGCGCCTTCTTCGTGCGCAGCAACACGAGCGGGAAATCACCGTGCGCGGTGGCGATGTCCAACCCCAGCAGGATGGCCTCGAGCCGATCACGCGGGTTCGTGGCGGTGGTCTCGAACAGCCGGAGGTCGTCGACCGCCAGATCAGGCAGGCCGAGCTCCCGATAGCAGAGGATCTGCTCCTTGAGAACGAGACGGTGCGACATCGCGACGATCGGGGCCGCGGACCGCTGCGGATCCGCCAGCCACGAATCGACCAGGCGCCGCGCCTCACGCAACGGCAGCGTTGCCTCCCAGGGCCGATCCTCGCGCCGCGCAATGCTGGCCAGGCGACAGAGCGCCCACGGCCGGAACTCATCACCGGGTCGAGCCAGCACACTCTCGAAGGCCTGGCGCGCCGCGGCCAGGTCGGGAGGGGAGTCGACCGAGCCCGAGAGCGCCCGTTGACCCCGGTCTATGAGTTCGCGCGAACTCGGCTCGGCAGCCGCCGGCCGCACCTGGGCATTGAGCCCGCCAGCCAGCAGACCCGCCAGGGCGATCAGCGCAACGCCCGCTCCTTGCGATAGACACCGCGTCGATAGCGTGCCGTCACCTCCCAATGGGCTCCGGCGGGCCATCCGTCGAAGTCGGTGCGATCGATCACCCATGTGCTGTTCTCGAGTTCCTCGCTGTCGACCGCGAACCCAGGATCGGCCGGATCGAAGATCCTGACGGTATACAGCACCGGACCACTTGCCATCGGCAGAGTGAAGGCCCAGCTCAGCGTCACCGCATCCGCCTCCACCTTGGCCGGCTCGAGGTCGAGATAGGGGCTGCCCAGCTGGCGCTGGTCGTCCGGCATTCGGCCTGAACCGAACCCGACGAATGCCCAGATCAGGAACAGGGCGGCCGCCGCCAATCCGGCGAACAGAACCAGCCGCGGCCAACGCCTGACGTCCTGCCCGGGCTCGGCGGCCGTCTCGGACTCCGCGCTCGGCACCGGCTCGGCGGCGAGGCGCGCGATCGTCCGCGACACGAGGTCCGGCCCTGCGCCCGGGGCGGTCAGGCCGTCGTCGGGGGCCCCCCCGGCCTCGGCCAGCAGTTCGCGTTCGCGCCGCCCCTCGGCATCGAGCCTGCCCTGCAACGATCGCAGCTCGACCAGCGATTGACGGAACGAAGCACTAGCCCCGGCGGCAGCGATTACCTCCGGATCCTCGGCGGGCCTGTCACCGACCAGCACCTCTGACAGCAATCGCATTTCGTGGTTCTCCAGCTCGTCCCGGGTCATCGTTCCACCTCCGTCCGCTTCAGCCAGCGACGCAACGTCTCGAGGCCCCGGTAATACCTTGTCTTGATAGTGTTCGGTGACTGCTCGAGGGTTGTGGCAATCTGATCAAAGGTCAGATCGTGCAGGTGCTTCAGGCGGACGACCTCGGCCTCTGCGTCAGGCAGGGCATCGATCCCGAGCCGCAACCGCTCGACATCGTAGCCCGGGTGGTCGACCTCGTCGGTGGCCGGCTCGCCGACGTCGGCCAGCGGCACGGCGCTCCGCGAAGCCGCGCGCCGACGCGAATTGCGCAGCTGGAAATCACAGATCCGGAAGACCCAGGTCTCCAGCGAAGCCTCACCGCGAAAATCGCCGAGGCGGCGCCAGACGGTCGCCAACACGTCCTGCACCAGATCCTCGATCTCCTCGCGCGAGAGCGGCGGCACGCGCTTGCCGTCGAGACAGGCGACGAACCGCGGCACACAGCTCATTCGCTGGATGAAGCCATCGAGCGACTCAGGGTCGCGGCGCAATGCAGCCTGGACCATGGCAAAGTCGCGCTGCCAGGACGCTCTGTCCACCGACGCAGGCACGGCAGAATTACCGGGGTCCCGATCGTGCAGGAACATCCGGAGATCCTATTGCCGCGCGGCAATGATGCCACCGCCTCGCCGCCTCGCGCCTCGGAGACTGCGGCGTGCTCGCCAAGGGCGCTCGTCGCAGGGAGGCGAGTCGACCTCGCCCACCGCCGAGGGAGTCGGCCAACGATGCCACGGGCCCGATCAAAAGCCGAAGGTGGCCGCACCGGCGTTCGACATCACGATGCCGAGCTGGTTCGCCGCCGGATCGAGCACCGCCCATTGGTGATAGAGGTTCACACCCAGGAAGTTCGTGCTGCTAGGCACCGGAATCGTGTGACTGCACGCCCCGGTCGCCGACAGCAGTTCCGCGTCGGTGATGTCCGGAGACACGTACAGGTCACAGGCGGTGCCCGGCAACGTCACCGGCGACGGGCTCGAGGAGCCCGTGACCAGCACCGCCACCGAGGACGGCAGACCGTCCGCCAACGTCACGCCGTAGGAGGTGCCGAGCTGCGGCGGACCATTCACGTCGATGGACGGGATCGGGAACAGCGGCTGGCTCGTGCATTGCACCGTCCAACA
>JAGQRA010000139.1 GCA_020425885.1 Planctomycetota bacterium
GCAGCCAGACCGTCGCCGACACCGCTCGCAGCGTCTCACGCCGTATCGCCCCGTCGTCGGCGGCCGCAGCCATCGGGTCGCGACCCGGCGACATCAGCTCGCGCCGAAGCCGCCGCAGGCGATCGCGCCGGTGATTGCCGGCGAGATTGCGCAGGATCGTGGCCAGCCACCCGCCGAGCCCCGTCGGTTCCGGCGGCGGCGATCGCAGGGCTCGCATCGCGGTCTCCTGCACGAGATCGGCGGCGTCGCCGGGACCGACGAGATCGCGCGCCAACGCCCGCAGCGCGGCGGCGTTCGCGGCCAGCTCACGGGCGATCTGTTGCTGCGGGGTCATCGGACAGGGTTCCGACCGTATCACCCCGAGGGCGGGCGTGGGGATGCAACGCAGTCGAGCGATTCGCTGCCCGGCCCGCTATGGTGCCCGACCCCGATGGCCAGCAACCCACCGTTCCGCCGCATCCTGATCGCCAACCGCGGCGAGATCGCCGTTCGCATCGCGCGTGGTCTGCGCGAGCTGGGCATCGAATCCATAGCCGTGCACAGCGACATCGACGCCCGCTGCGCCCACGTGCTGGCTTCGGATCATGCCGTGCCGCTCGGCGGCAACTCGGCGGCCGAGAGCTACCTCGACATCGCCAAGGTGCTGGCCGCCGCCAAGGCCACCGGCGCCGAGGCGATCCACCCCGGCTACGGCTTCCTCAGCGAGAACGCGGCCTTCGTCCGCGCCGTGCAGGACGCCGGTCTGGCCTTCCTCGGCCCGAACGCCGACGCGATGGAACGGCTCGGCAGCAAGAAGTCGGCGCGCGAGGAGGCGATCGCCGCCGGCGTGCCGGTCATTCCGGGCACCGAGCAGGACACCGGCGACGCCGGGCTGGTCGAGTTCGGCCGCAAGATCGGCATGCCGGTCATGGTCAAGGCCAGCGCCGGCGGCGGCGGTCGCGGCATGCGTCGCGTCGAGCGCGCCGAAGACCTCGCCGAGGCGATCGCCGCCGGCCGGCGCGAGGCGATGGCCTCGTTCGGCGACGATCGCATGATCCTCGAGCGCGCCGTGTTCCCGGCGCGCCACATCGAGATCCAGGTGATCGGCGACCGCCACGGCAATGTCGTGTCGCTGCACGAACGTGAGTGCTCGGTGCAGCGCCGCCACCAGAAGGTGCTCGAGGAGGCGCCGTCGGCTGTCGTCGACGAAGCGTTGCGGCAGCGCATGGGTGAGGCGGCGATCGCCCTGTGCCGTCGGGTCGGCTACGACAACGCCGGCACCTGCGAGTTCCTGCTCGACGGCGAGGGCAACTTCTACTTCCTCGAGGTCAACACGCGGCTGCAGGTCGAGCACCCCGTGACCGAGCTGGTCACCGGTGTCGACCTCGTCCACCTGCAGGTCCACGTCGCCGCCGGCGGCAACCTCGACGATCTGCTGCGCGGCCACGACCTGCGCCCGCGCGGCCACGCCATCGAGGCCCGGATCTGTGCCGAATCACCCGAACAGGGCTACGTGCCGGCCGCGGGCCTGCTGCGCACCGTGCGCGAACCGGAGGGCCCGGGCATCCGTGTCGACAGCGGTGTCTACTCGGGCTGGGAGGTGCCGCCGTTCTACGATTCGATGCTGGCCAAGCTCATCGTCTGGGCACCGGACCGGGCGACCGCGTGCGCCCGGCTCGGCCAGGCGCTGCGCGACACGGCCTACCTCGGCATCCCGACCAACATCGACTTCCTGCGTCGCATCGTCGAGGACGAGGCCTTCCGGACCGCCGCGCTGCGTACCGACATGCTCGACCTGCGGCCCGAGCTGGCGCGCGGCCCGGAGCTCGCGCCCGATGACCTCGCGCTGGCCGCGGCGGTGCTGTGCCAGGCGGTCGCGCCGGCCAACGAGGTCCGCGCCGGCGGCCCGACGGCAACGGCGAGCTCGACCGCGCTGTGGCAGCAGATCGGCGACCTCACCATGTTCGAGGTGACACGATGAAGGTGCGGAAGGAGTTCGTGCGCGATGGCGAGACCGTCGCGGTCATGGCCGAGCGCATCGACGGCGATCGCTGGCGCGTGCGTGTCGGTGACCGCGCGCTCGAGGTGCTGGCGCTGCCGATCGGCGATGGTGGCATCCGGCTCGTCACCGCGAACGAGGATGGCACGCGTTCGCACCTCGCCTTCGGCGCCGCGGCGGGCAAGCAGTTCATGGTCCGCATCGATGGACACACACACACGCTGTCGCCGCCGGCCGGGCGGAACCGTGGCGGCGCAGCCGGCGCCGATGGCACCATCCGCGCGCCGATGACCGGCACCGTGCTCGAGGTGTCCTGCGCCGAAGGGGACGTCGTCGCGGCCGATCAGACCCTGGTCGTGCTGTCGGCGATGAAGATGGAGCACAAGCTCGCGGCCGGGATCGCCGGTACGGTGCGGAAGGTCGCCGCCGAAATCGGCGCCACCGTCGACCAGGGAATGGAGCTCGTGATCGTCGAGCCCGCAGCCGAGGCGAGCGGTGACTGACCCGCGTTACCCGATCGGCCGGCTCGTCCTCCCCGGCCCGCTGACGGCGGCGCAGAGAGGTGAGGCGATAGACCGCATCGCCGCGCTGCCCGAGGCGTTGCACGCAGCCGTGCGCGGCCTCGACGCGCCCCAGCTCGACACCCTGTATCGCGACGGCGGCTGGACCCTGCGCCAGGTCGTGCATCACATCGCCGACAGCCACGTCAACGCCTACATCCGCCACAAGCTCACGATCTCCGAGTCGATGCCGACGATCCAGGGCTATGACGAGGTCGCCTGGGCGAAGATGGCCGACGCCAACGGACCGATCGGTGGTTCGCTGCTGATCGTGCAGTCGATCCACGCGCGCTGGGCGCAATGCCTGCGCAGCCAGCCGGCAGCGGTGTTCGCCAACCAGGCGCACCACACCGAGAACGGAGTCATGACGCTCGACGACTTCGTCGCCACCTATGCCTGGCACGGCCGCCACCACTTGGCCCACATCACGACGCTGCGGCGGGCGCGGGGCTGGTAGCAGCCGGACGCGGTTGCGGACTCAGTTCCAGGTCACGCGCTTCCAGATGACGCGCTCGATGTGGCCCCTAGGCGCAGCGCCATCGCCCGCGAACAGAACGCGGTCGAGTTCACCGCACAGTTCTTCCTCGCACGACATCTGCCCCTGCTCGGTGGTCAGATCCGCCCTCTCGCAGATGTTGCGGGCGCGCTCGCAGGCCCGATCCCAGTTCGACGCGAGCGCCGCGTTCGCCGTTTCCTCGAACCCGGCCGGCATGCTGTAGCTCAGCTGGAACGACACGCACATCCGCCTGCCCCGGGATCCGATCCACGAGTGGTCGACGGAGTCGGTGCGCGCGAACACCAGGTCGCCCGGGGCCCATGCGAAGACCGCACCGAGTCCCTCGGACGTGCCGGCGTTGTCGGTCTCGCCGGCGACCTGGGTGTCACCGACGCCGGGCGCCGACACGGCGGTCTCGCCACCCGGGGCCGGCATGAACGACTCCTGCGTTTCCGGCCCGGCGCTGCAGGCGGCTAGAAGAAGGAACGAACAGAGAACAGGACAGGTACTCCCTCGCATGGCCGCCACCCATCGGCAGCCGGCGCGTCTCGGTTGACCGTTGACGTCAGGAGCGTCCTGGATCGGGACCGATCAGGCCGGCGAAGCTGCGGGCGCGCCGGCCTGATCGGAATGACGACACCGCTCCCCTACTGGAAGGTGATGCCGAGGCCGTTCGAGAACGAGAACGGCATGGTGCGGCCGAGCATCGAATCCGCGGTCGGATCGATGTAGGCGGCCTGCATGTCGAGCAGGACACCACTCAGGATCGGCGAGTTCGCCACCGGAATCGCGAAGGACAGGGAGCCTTCGCCGCGCTGCGCTGAGCCGGCGCTGGTGAGGCCGGACAGCGACAGGAACGAGCTCGCCACGTAGCCGTGGCAGCCGACGAGCCCGAACATGGCGCCGAGGTCGATCGAGGTGAAGCCGGGCGGGTTGAAACCGCCGATCAGGAAGGCGAAGGTGCCGGGGGTGGCGCCGTGCAGCTCGACCGCGAAGCCGGCATTGCCGAGCGTCGGCGAGCTGTTGGCGCCGAGCACCGAGTAGTTGCCGAAGCCATCGGGGCAGGACATGCCGTGGTTCACGACCCCGGTCGGCAACACGAACATGCGCATCGGCGTGGCCGTGGTCGCGTTCGGGTCGTAGCCGGAGAACGAGAACTCGTCGCCGCTGCTGCCGCTGCCGTTGGCGCTCAGACCGGCGCTGGTCAGCGTGACCAGGCCGGTGCTGTTGGGAGCGGTGTAGGTGTAGGTCCAGGTCCGGTTGCGGTCGTTGGCGTGGGTTATGCTCGCCGGGTTGGTGATGATCCGCGAGGTGCTGCCGGCGGTGAAGGTGCCGGCCGAGGCCTCGCAGATGAAGCCGCCGTCCGTGCCGCTGACGCCGCCGGTCACCGCGGTCGTCACCGAGGTCGTCTGGCCCGGCTGCAGCACGAGGAGGCTGGCCGTGAGGTGGGTGGTCGGGCCGTTGGTGCGCCCGACCGACGGGCCCGAACCCGAATGGCACTGCTGGCACGAGGGCATCTGGCTCGACGCGTTGGCCGGGATGCTGTTGTTGCCGGACTCGACGCCGGAGGCGCGGGAGCTGAGATTGCTGGCGAGCAGAATGAGAGCGGGCACTGCGACTGCCGTGCAGGTGCGGAGAGTGGTCATGGGATTCTCGTGGTGGCAAGGAGTGGGTCGTCATCGCAACCGGCGAGGACAGGGCGCCGTGCCATTGCGTCGGGGCAACCCACTCGTTCGAAGTCGCTACGCGCGGATGTGAGTGGGGCGTCTTGGGAACATCGGCCCATACCGCGAGTGCGTTGTTCGGCATCGACCGCCCCGGCCGCCGGCCCCCACTTGTCAACAACCCTGGCGGTCGGTCGGCGGCCATGGATGATCGCCAACCATCTCATCCGATGGCAGCCATCGCGATGGCCCTCATCCGTACGCCATGACCCTCGAGCCTTCGCCACCGACCGGAACACGAATGCACGAACAGGCAATGCCGGACACGGGCCGCTGTCGTCGCCTGCTGGTCGCCGCGAGCCTCGCGGTGCTCGCGATCGTGCTGCTGAAGTGGCTGTGCCTCGAGGTCTACTTCATCCCGTCGCCTTCGATGCAGCCGCTGCTGCTCGGCAACGACGCCGTGCACGATCGGGTCCTCGTCGACAAGCTGAGCCACCTGTTCGCGCCGCCGGCGCGCTGGCACGTGATCGCCTTCCACTCGCCGCTGCAGCGGCGGCAGGCGGTGGTGAAGCGGCTCGTCGGTCTGCCAGGAGAACGGCTCCACATCGCCGGTGGCAACGTTCATGTGCTCGACGGCGATGGTCCCGATGCCGTCCTTCGCGCGCTGCGCAAGCCCGACCGCGTGCAACAGCAGCTGTGGCGCGAGGTCTATCCGGCGCGCCGACTGTTGCGCGGCCAGGACCGCGCCCTGGCAGGCGGCATCGTCGCGAGCCCGCAGTCGGCCTGGCACGAACTGGATGGCGGTGAACTGGTCGCCGCCGGTGGCGCCGATATCGAACACCGGCTGATCCTCGACGACGAGGACGGCGGGCTCGTCGACCGCATCTGGGACGGCCATCCGCCGGCCGTGGCCGCTGCCCTGCGGCAGGCCTCGAGCCAATGGGGCCTGCTCGGCGAGATCGTCCCCGACGCCCGCATCGCGGTCGCAGTCAGCGCCGAGACGGAGCCGGCCGAGTTCGCCCTCACGCTGACCGTGCATCGGCCCGATCTGCCGACGTTGCGCTTCGGCCTCGAGGTGCGCGATGCGACCGCCAGGCTCGTGGTCGGCGAGGGTCCGGACGCCGACGTCGTCGCGGCCAGTGCGGCGTTCGCATTGCCGATGGCTCGGTCGGCCGGGGTCCGCATCGCCTTCGCCCATGTCGATGACGAACTGATCGCCTGGCGCGATGGCGAAGAGATCGCCCGGTTCGACACCGCCGCGTGGCCCTGCCGCGATGGTTGTGAACTGCCGTCGCCGCGTGGCCTCGAACTGGCGAAGCCGAGCCCCGATCAGTGCGTCGAGGTCGGTCTGCGGCTGCGGGCGGCAACGGCCGTGCATCTCGGCGATCTGCGCATCTGTCGCGACCAGCACTACACCCGCGGCGGACTGCCGCCGGATCACCGCATCGCCGTGCCGGCCGGTCACTACTTCGTCCTCGGCGACAACCCGCAACAATCGCAGGACTCGCGCGGCTGGCCGTTCGTCGAGCTCGGCCGTGACCCGGGCGGCGGCCTCGTGCCGCCCGACACCACGGGCGCAGAGCGACACCGCGGCGCCCTTCGCCTCGGCGATCCCGAACGCGCGCCCGACGCCGATGAGAACCCGATCTTCGTCGCCGAGCAGAGCCTCGCCGTGATGGTCGACGAGTTCGGCGAACCGCGCCGCTTCGAGCTGCCGGGACCGGCCTCATGGCACTTCGGTGCGCTGCGCATCGAAGCCGGCGAGACCGCCTGGGAACCCCCGGTTGACGAACTGCACTTCCTGCCGATGTCGCTGGTCTCCGGTCGGGTGCTGGCACGGATCTGGCCGCTGCCGCCGGTTGGCCCGTGGCGTCCGGGATGGGTTCGATAGGATTCCGCTCCTCACAGATGACCGCGCCACCCGGACTGTCTGGCCTCGCCGCCGCGCTGCCGCCCGGCAAGGCGCTCGTCGCCCGCCGCCTGGTGGCGGCCGGGCGCGAACCGACGGTGGCCGACTTCGACAAGGCCGGGTTGACGCTGACCGCCGGCGAACTCGACGCGCTGCGGACCTGGCTCGTGACCGGCCTGTCGACGCAGGTGGTCGAGGAGACGACCGCCAACGACGGCACCAGGAAGCTGCTGCTCGCGCTGCACGACGGCCGGCGGATCGAGACGGTGGCGATGCCGGTCGGCGCGGCGTGCGTCTCGACCCAGGTCGGCTGCGCCGTCGGCTGCCGCTTCTGCGCCTCCGGCATGTTCGGCGTCGAACGCAATCTCTCGAGCGACGAGATCGTCGAGCAGGTCGTGCACTGCCGTCGGCGCATGCGCATCGATCGCGTCGTCTTCATGGGCATGGGCGAACCGTCGCACAACCTCGACGCCGTGCTCGACGCGGTGCGGCGCTTCAAGGAGGAGGTCCTGATCTCGCCGCGCCGGCAGACGCTGTCGACAGTCGGCTCCGTCCGCGCCTTCGAACGCATGATGCGGGCCGAGGTCCGACCGTGTCTGGCCGTATCGCTGCACCTGGCCGACGATGCGCGCCGTCGCGAACTGCTGCCGCGGGCGCACAAGGATCCGCTCGCCGACCTCGTCGCCGCCGCCGATGCCTACGGCCGCGACTTCGGCACTCCGGTGCAGTTCGAGTGGACGCTGCTCGCCGGCATCAACGACGGCGATCGTGACATCAGCCAACTCCTCACCCTGCTGCACGGTGTGCGCGGCTACGTCAACTTCATCGTCTACAACCCGATCGAGGGCCTGCCGTACGCGGCGCCGCCGCGCCAACGCATCGACGAGATCGTGCGCGAGGTCAAGGCGAACGGCATCCTGGCCACGGTCCGCAACTCGTCGGGCCCCGACGCCCAGGCCGCCTGCGGCCAGCTGCGGCTGCGCGATCGGGCCGCCGTGGAGATCGAGTCGTGAGCGCGGGCGGCGACCATCTCGAGGCCATCAGGGCTCACGTCGAGCGGCACTTCGGGCCGGTCACGATGGTATGGCACGAGACCGTGTCGGACCTCGACCACCTCGACGTGCTCGTCGTCGAGCCTTCCGATGATCGCCCGCTGTGGACCCTGGTGACCTCGGGCGTGAGCGAACGCGCGATGACGGTCCCGGCCGGCGTCGCGACGCCGCGCTTCGCCGAGCTCGTGATGCACGTCGCCATCGGCCATCCGATGCGGCAGGACGCGCTGCAGGACGAACGCAACAACTGGCCGATCCGACAGCTCGAGCAGCTGGCCCGGAGGTCGCGCGAGTCGGGGACCTGGCTCGGGCCGGGCCAGACGATCGCCGGCGATCCGCCTCGACCGGTCGCGCCGGGCGTGCCGTTCTGTGCCATGGCCATAGTCGAACTGCTCGAACCGGAGGTGCGCCGTCTGCGCGTCGGCGATGACAAGGAGATCGCGTTCTACCAGGTCCTCGCCCTGCATCCCGAGGAGCTGCGCGCCAGGCTCGCCGGAGAGCTCGACCTCGAGGAGATGTTCGACGACGACGTGCTGCGAGCGATCTACAACACGCGACCGCCGCTGCTGCTCGACGCCGCCGAGATCGGCGCCGCCTATCGCCGCGGACAACTGCTGACCCGCATCGCCGTCGTGTTGCTCGGCGTCACGATCGCCGGCGACGCGACCGGTTGCCTCGCCGATGGCGCAGCCCTGCCCTGGTTCCGCATCGGGTTCGGCGCCGTCCTGCTGGCGTTGATCCTCGGCGGTTCGGGCTTCGCCCGCTGGTTCGGCATCGCCATGGCGGTGGTCGCGGCGGTGGCCGGTGGGTTCGAGCTGCTCGGTGCCGGTCTGCCGACATGGCGGCACGTCGCCACGGCGGCATCGATCCCGTTGTGGTTGCTCGGCGCGGGCCTGCTGTGGTTCGGTTCGGTGGTCGGAGTCTGGTCCGCCGCCAGGAAGAACGATGGCGGCTCCGACGCCAAACCCTGGGATGGCTGAGCCGCTCGCCCTCGCTACTTCTCGCGCAACAGGCGCAGGGCCTCGGGCATGACCGCTGCTCGCTGCCTGAACTCGTCGAACCGGCGGCGGATCTCCTGGTCGGGCACGCCATCCTCGATCTTGTCGCCGCGCTCGCGCAACGCCTTCAGGAAGTTGTCGCAATACAGCCCATCGCTGGCCTTCCGCACCACCAGCTCGCGGTTGCCACGTGCCCCGATGCCGACGGTCTGCAGCTCCTCGCCGCGCTCGATCGTGAACTCGTTGTCCCAGAAGAAGCGCCACCCCGCCGCCGTACGCAGGCCGTTGCTCAGGTCATTCCTGCTCAGCTTGACCTCGTCCAGTTCGTCGGCCCCCACGGTGGAGTCCTCGCCGGCCGCGCGGTGCTTCTCGACGACGATGCGCCGCGTGATGTCGGTCGGCACATTGGTCAGGAAGTGCTGCTCGAGTTCCTTCAGGACGGTGCCGAAATCACTCGACGACAACGGCAGGCGCAATTGGATGCGGCCGGCCTCGACCGTGACCATCTTCTCCCCCGACCGCACGAACTCGGTCATCAACTCCCTGCTGTCGGCATCCAGCTTGATGCCGCGGAAGCCGCCCAGCATCGCGCCCTGCGCGACGACCTCGAGCAGCGTGTTGAGCTTCTGCAGGAACTCCTTGGCGCGAGCGATGCGCACGAACTCATAGCCGTTCAGCATCCCCTTCGGATCGGTGAAGAAGCCGCCGATCTCGACCTCGAGATGGGCGGCGAGGGCAGCCGTCGCCGCCGGCGGATCGACCGGGTCGATCTTGAGCGGCCAGTTGCACCAGAAGAAGCTCTGGCCGTTGTCGAACACCTCCTGCAGATCGGCGAAGGCGCCGTCCATCTTGTCGCCCTGGGTGCTCGATCCGGCCTCGAGGAAGATGCCGCGATAGACGACCAGGAAGTCGATGCGATCGGCCTTCTCGTCGTATCGCATCGTGATCTCCTGCGCATCGAATTCGAGGCAGCCGCCGAGGAGCAGCAGGACCAGGGGGAAGACCGTGCCGAGGAGTCGCTTCATGAGGGGAACGTGGCCAGGGAGGCGGGCGGCGGGGCGGATCGCTGCGGGCGCAGCCGTGAGCGCCGCCGCAAATGTCACGATTCTGTTCGGTTCGAGGGGATGACTGCAATGCCCGGCATCGGGAGTACATTCCCGATCTTCCTCGATCTCCCCCGGGCACCCGACGCCCGGGTCCCCTCCCACCCCTCCGAGAGGCAAACGACGTGAACAGAGCATGGCAGGCCATCGCCGGCTCGGTGCCCGCACTCGCAGCTGCACTCCTGATCTGCAGCGCACTCGCGGCCGCGACCTTCCCCATCCCGCAGCAGAAGAGCCAGGAGCAGCTCGCCTCGCTTCGCGACGAGAAGCTGGCGCATGAGGTCTTCAAGAAGGCCGACTGGACGTTCGACTACGACGCTGCCCTCGAGAAGGCAAAGAAGAGCGACAAGCTGATCTTCGCCTACTTCACCCGCTCCTACGCCGGTTGACCGCCGTGCACGGCCCTGGAGAGCGGTCCGCTCTCCGATGACGGATTTGCCGAGTTCGGCAAGCGGGTGGTCCTGTTCCTCCATGTCACGTCGCATGTCGACGGCGACCCGCATCAGGGTCTGCTCCAGGAGAAGGGAGGCCGCGGTTTCCCCCATCTGGTCTTCATGGATTCGAACGGCGAGGTCCTTGCCAAACAGCGTGAGCGCTCGGTCGAGGCGTTCGAGACCACACGCAAGGCCTGCATGCAGTTCCTCGAGCTCGACCGGAAGGCGAAGGCCGGCGACAAGTCGGTCGGCGCCGATCTCCTGATCGCCCGCATCGAGATGGGATCCATCACCCTCGCCGAGGCCAAGGAGGCGGAGGCCGGGCTCGGCAAGGTCAAGGCCGAGAAGAAGGCGCGCATCTTCGAACTCATGCTCGACCTCGAGGTCGAGGACGCGATGGCCGGCGTGCGGACCAGGACCCAGGCGGCCGAGGTCGGCCGGCGCTTCGCGGAGATGTGGGGTCAAGGTCGCGCACCGAAGAAGGGGCGCCCGGCGTCGACCTTCTTCGGCCTCATCCTCGAGGCCGCGGCGCAGGACAAGGACGCCAAGCTCTACGAACGCGCCCTCGCCAAGTACGAGAAGGTCGCGCCCCAGGGCAAGAACCGCGAGCGCACGATCGAACGGCTGCGCAAGCGCCTCGACGACATCAGGTAGGCCTCGCCACCCGCCACGCCGAACGGGCCGGAGGGGTCAGTCGAGCATGGCGCTGGCGAGGACGGCGACGCCGCAGATGTCGTCGGCCGTGCAGCCTCGGGACAGGTCGAGGAACGGGCGGCGCAGGCCCTGCAGCAACGGCCCGTAGGCCGCGAAACCGGCCAGGCGTTCGGTGATCTTGTAGGCCAGATTGCCGGCGCCGAGGTCCGGGAAGACGAAGACGTTGGCGCGGCCGGCGAGCGGGCTGTCAGGGGCCTTGCGCTGCGCCACCGTCGGCACGCAGGCGGCGTCGAACTGCAGTTCGCCGTCGCTGATGATCTCCGGGTACGCCGCTTCGAAGCGCTCGGCGGCGGCGCGCACCTTGTCGACCATGGCGTGCGAGGCGCTGCCACGGGTGCTGAACGACAGGAACGCGACGCGGGCCTCGTCGCCGGTGAAGCGGCGGTGGTTCTGCGCCGTCGCCGCGGCGATGTGGACCAGCTGCTCCGGATCCGGGTCGGGGACGACGCCGCAATCGGCGAACGACAGCACCTCGGCACCCCGCACCATCAGGAACATCGACGACACGAGCGGGATCCCGGGCGCGGTGCCGAGGCACCACAGCCCGGCACGGATCACCTCGGGGGTCGAGTGGACCGCGCCGGCGACGCCGGCGTCGGCGTGACCGAGGGCGACCAGCGCGGCGCCGAAAACGAGCGGCTGGTTGGCGAGCTGCCGCGCGGCGGCGGCGTCGACACCCTTGTGGCCGCGGCGCCGGAGCACGAGCGCCGCGACCTCCTCGAACCGATCGTCGCGCGCCGGATCCTCGACCCAGACGACCTCGGCGAGCCCTTCGCGCTCGAGCGTGGCCCGCGCCGTGCGGGTGCGCTCGTCGCCCGTCTCCGGCAGCACGATGCGCGCCCGGCGTCGCCTCGCCCGTTCACGCAGCTCGCCGAGAACGTCGCTCACCGATCGATTTCCAGCTCCAGCAGACC
>JAGQRA010000140.1 GCA_020425885.1 Planctomycetota bacterium
CACGGCGGTGCGACGGCCGAACGCACGCCAGCGCAACACCGTGCCGATCTCGGCACGGCGGTGCGACGGCCGAACGCACGCAAGCGCAACACCGTGCCGATCTCGGTTTCGCCACTCTGTTCGGTCTCCTCGACGTCGAGGTCGAGCACGCCCGCGCGATACACGCGACGCGCCAGCGCGCGCGTGCACGTCGGCACCAACTCGTAGACCGACAGGCAACCGAACACCGGCAGCTCTACTCCGGTTGCCGGATCGACGACGCGATCGGTCGCCGCGCCGAAGCAGACCGTGCCGTCGGCGCGAGCACGGAAGCGGATCCGCGTCGACACCTCATCGGGGCGCAGCGTGACCTCTTCGACCGAGAATTCGAAGTCCGACGGCGGCCAGATCGTGTCCTCATCCTGCTGAGTGGCGCACGCGGTCAACGACAACCCGAGCGTGACGCAGCGCAACGTTTGCCAGGAACATAGATGAGTGGTCCGCACGAAGTCGTTATCCTACGACCCGATGGTCCTCATCCACGAGAAGATCACTGCTCTGCTCGAGCGGCGGCGACTCAAGAAGCGGGACCTGGCCAGGGCTTTGGGGGTTTCACCGCAGACGGCGACGGACATCTGCAAGGGTCGCTCCGCGATCACGCTGCCGCACCTGCGGAATCTGGTGGCGTTCTTCGAAGTGCGAGCCGACTTCTGGCTCGACGACGAACGGATCCTGCCCGAGTCGGCGGACCGCGTGGGCCACGGCCCCGCGACCGCGCCCCCGACCGCCTTGCTCCAGGTCTCCGATCCTGAGCGCATGCTGCAGGCAGTTCGCACGTTCCTCGGCAACCACAGGTCCGAGTTCCTGACGGCGTTCCCGGATCTGTCCGAACCGGAGCTGCGTTACCTCGGCCTCGCCGAGTCCGACAGCCGGAATGCCGGACACGAAGTCCCGGCGGATGCGCGAATCCAACGAGGGGAACCCGAACCGGGCGCCCGCAGGGGCGGCCTCGCCGGGACCGGCGAGGCTTGAATGACATCGGCATGACCTGAGCGGCCTGCCGATGCGGCTTTTCCGCTTCGAGAGCAAGATCGCGGCGTTGCCACGACTCGCTTCAGGCGGGAGCATGCCCGCATGAATTCGATTCGTTGGTTCGTTCCCACGCTCGCGCTGGCTGCGTGTACGGGGCCCGTTGAGATGCTGCACCAGGGTCAGCCGCTGGTCGCGCCCGCCGCCTTCGAGATCAAGGCCGGCAAGCCGGTCGATTCGCTGCCGGGCGAGCGTCACCTCGCCAACGTGCGCCAGATCACCTTCGATGGCGAGAACGCCGAAGCCTACTGGTCCAACGACGGCACCAGGCTCATCCTGCAGCGGCGCAATGCCGAGATGGCCGCCGATCAGATCTACATGATCGACCTGCGGACCGGCGACATGAAGCAGGTCAGCACCGGCACCGGCCGCACCACGTGCAGCTACTTCATGCAGGGCGACAAGCGCATCATCTTCGCCTCGACCCATCACCACGGCGCCGCACCGCCGCCCGTCGTCAAGCTCGGCCATGGCGGCTACGTCTGGGCCGTGCACCGCGAATACGATTTGTTCACCGCCAACCCCGACGGCAGCGACCTGCAGCAGCTGACCTCGACGCCCGGCTACGACGCCGAGGCCACGCTGTGCCCGGTCACCGGTGCGATCGTCTTCACCTCGGTCCGCGACGGCGACCTCGAGCTCTACACCATGGAACCCGACGGCAGCGATGTCCGTCGCATCACGAACCGCCCCGGCTACGACGGCGGCGCCTTCTTCTCGCACGACGGCAGCAAGCTCGTGCTGCGCTCGGCCTTCCCCAAGGACGCCGACGAAGCCAAGGCCGACGCCGAGCTGCTCGGCCAGGCCCTGGTCAGGCCGTCGCATATGGAGATCACCGTCTGCGATCGCGACGGCGGCAACTTCCGTCAGGTGACGAACAACGGCGCCGCCAACTTCGGGCCGTACTGGATGCCGGACGACAAGCGGATCATCTTCGTCAGCAACTTCCGCGGCGTCGAGGAGATGCGGAAGACCGGCGATCACACCGCGGCGCGCAACTTCGACATCTTCGTCATCGACGAGAAGGGCGGCGAACCCGAGCAGATCACCTTCCAGAGCGAGTTCGACGGCTTCCCGATGTTCTCGCCGAACGGCAAGTACCTGGCGTTCTCGAGCAACCGCTTCAACAACAAGGAAGGCGAGACCAACGTGTTCATCGCCGAGTGGGTCGAGTAGCACGCGGCAGGTCGCGCCGCGCCGGCGCGACCGCCTCGACCGATCTCCGCGTCAGTCGGTCTCGATGTTGACCAGCACCTTCTGCACGTCGAGCGTGCGCGGCGCCTCCAGGATCCGAGCCGCGATCCGGCGGCACTCGTCGACCGTGTAGCGCGACATCACCTTGAGCACGCCGCGCATTCGGACCGGCGCGATCGAGAACATGCGGTAGCCGACGCCGAGGTAGAACGGAAAGCGCACCGGGTCGGCCGCGCTCTCGCCGAACAGCAGCAGCGGCTTCTCGCGCCGATCGGCGATCTTCGCCATCTTGGCGAGGGTCTCGAACACCGAGGGGTGGACCATCTGGTGGTAGTCCCGCACCGCGGCGTTGTCGCGGTCGGCGGCCAGCAGGTGGGCCTGCAGGTCATCGATCGCGACGACCGCGAAATCGCCCTCGTCGAGCATGGGCCCGATCGACATCGCCGCCGCCGGGACCTCGATGATCGGCCCGATGGCGATCGACTCGGCGCAGGCGATGCCGGCCTTCTTGAAGGCGACACGCTCCTCGATCAGCGCCGACTTGACGCGTTGCAGCTCGGGCAGACCGGTGACGAACGGCACCAGGACCGCGACACCCTCGATGCCGTGCGCCGCCCGCAGGATGGCGCGCAGCTGCAGGCGCAGGACCTCACGGTTGGCCAGCAGGCCGCGCACACCGCGTCGGCCCAGCGCCGGGTTGCGCTCGGCCGGCGAGCCACGATCGAGGGTCGTCGCCATGACGTCGAGCAAGCGGAACGACACCGAGCCGCCGCTCTGCGACTCGATGATGCGCCGGTAGCTCTGCACCAGTTCATCCTCGCTCGGTCGCTGCTCGCCGGTCAGGAACTGCAGCTCGGTGCGATAGACGCCGATGCCGTCCATGCCGAAGGTCGCCACCAGCTCGGCCTCGCCGGCGCTGCCGCACGACCCGCGCAGGACGATCTCGGTGCCGTCGCGGGTGGTGTGCTGCGCCTGCGTCGGCGCCTGCGACTCGACCCGGCTGGCCTGCCAACGCTGCGCCGCGGCCGTCGCGTCGGCGACCGTGCGATCGTCGGGCGCCACGATCATCTCGCCGCCGGTCGCATCGAGCACGACGACGTCGCCGTCGCGCAGCAGGGCGGGCAGCTTGCTGATCCCGGTCACGGTCGGGATCCCCATCCCACGCGCCAGGATCGCCGCATGCGAACTCATGCCGCCTTCCTCGGCGACGATGCCCTCGACCTGCTCGTTGTCGAGGTTGAACATGTCGGCCGTGGTCAGCTTGCGGGCCGCCAGGATGAAGGGCCCCTTGGGCAACTCGGCGCCGGCGACCTCGTCGTTGGACAGGTTGCGCTGCAATCTGGTCGCGACATCGCGGAGATCGCTGGCCCGACGACGCAACAGCTCGCTCTCGACGAGCTGGAAGATCCGATCGTACTTGTTGAACACCAGCTGCACGGCCTCCCGCACGGGAAGCCGCTCCTGGATCACCTGCGTCTCGATCTCGCTGACGAACGTCGGATCCTCGAGATAGGCCAGATGGGCATCGAAGATGCGGAGCTCGGCCTCGCCGAGCGTCTCGCGCTGCTTCTGCTTGATCTCCTCGATCTGACTCCGGCTGCGCTGCAGCGATTCACGCAGCCTGTTCAACTCGCCGTCGATCTCGTCGCTGGCCAGGCGGCGCCCGGTGTTCTCGGCAGCGAACCCGCGCAGGAACACCGGCCCGACCGCCATCCCCGGCGCGACCGACTCACCCCTGACGCGATTCATCGGCCGGCCTCCGCATGCACCGCGACCGAGGCTGTCGTGACGAAACGAACGAAGGGTCGGCGGCTGCGGCCGAGAAGTGACGGGGGTTCCAGTTGCATCGACAGAATCAGCTCCGCGGTCGGCACTGCCCGGCGGCGGCAAAGGTCCGACAACACCGGCGAATGGAAGTTGGCCACGGGTACACCGGGCGCCCGCGCCGTGCGGCGAAAGGTAGCGCGTTCGCCATCCCTCGTGTAGACATTGCATGCGGTGGAGCCCGGTTCCTCTCCACGCATCCCTCGATGGCCATACATCCGAGCGCAATCGTCGCCACCGATGCCGAGATCGCCGCGGACGCCGAAGTCGGCCCGTACTGCGTGATCGGCCCCCGGGTCCGCATCGGCGCGCGCACCCGCCTCGTGGCCCACGTCGTGGTCGATGGCGACACCTGGATCGGCGAGGACTGCGAGCTGTTCCCGTTCGCCGCGATCGGCTGCTACCCCCAGGACAAGAAGCTCCGCGGTCAGGAACCGGTCGGCATCCTGCGGATCGGCAACGGCAATCGCATCCGCGAGAACGTGACGATCCACGGCGGCACGACCTTCGGCAGCGGGCAGACGACGATCGGCAACGGCAACATGCTGCTGGTCGGATCCCACGTCGGCCACGACGCGACGATCGGCAACAACACCGTGTTCACCAATGGCGCGATGACGGCCGGGCACACGGTGATCGGCGACAACGCCATCCTCGGCGCCATGGTCGGCATCCACCAGTTCGCCCGCGTCGGCAGGATGGCGATGATCGGCGCCGGCGCGATGGTCTCGCACGACGCGCCACCGTTCGCGACCGTCCAGGGCGATCGCGCCAAGCTGGTGGCCGTCAACCTGATCGGCATGCAGCGCAACGGCTACACCAGCGAGCAGAAGACCACCGTCAAGCGGGTCTTCAGGCTGCTGTTCTGGCGCACGGGCCCATTGCACCAACGGCTCGAACACGTGCGCGCCAACCCCGTGGCCAGCGACCCGCTGTGCCAGGAGATCCTGGAGTTCGTCGCCGCCAGCAGGCGCGGGGTCTGCAGCCCACGCTCCGGGCGACAGTCCGCCCAGGTCAGCAACTGCGAGATCCTCGGCGATGCGATCTCGGAGTAGCTCGGGGCGCCGGCTGCTGCGAGTTGCGGTAGTCGCCGCCCACCTGCTGGTCGGCGCGCTGCTGTCGACCCCGCTGCCGGCACAGGAGAAGCCGGCCCAGGGTGGCGCCACACAGGCCAAGCCCGCACAGGGCAAGCCAGCGCCAGGCAAACAGGGCCAGGGTCAGCAGCCACAGGGCAAGCCGTCGCAGGGCAAACCGCAGCCGGGCCAACCGGCACAGGGCAAACAGGCACAGGGCAAACAGGCACAGGGCAACAAGCCAGCTGGCAAGCAGGCTCAGGCCAGGAAGGGTCAGGCCAAGAAGGAACCGACCGGACCGGTGAGTTTCCGCACGCCTGATGGCAGTCGGTGCGTGCTCGTACCGCTGCCCGGAACGGCACAAGTTCACTGGGTCGTCGCCACGCCGGCAGGGGCCGATGTCGAACCGCGAGGTCTGGCCGGGATCGTGCCCGCGTTGCAGAAGGCGTCGCTCAACGGGACGCGCGCGATCGGCAGCCTCGATCCGGATGCCGAGCAGTCCGCGCTGGAGGCCCTCGATGCCGCATACGCCGAACTGCTCGCCGCCCCCGGAACCCCCGCCCTGATGCAACGCGTCGCCGAGTGCCAGCAACGCGCCGATGCGCTCGGTGACAAGACCGTGTTCACGCGCATCCTCGCGGCTGCCCCGGCTCACGAGCCTGCGATCGACATTCGCGATCCGGTCGCCCTGTTCCAGCTCACGACGTTGCCGTCGGCCATCGGCGAGGTCGCGTCGATCCTCGTCGACCGCCGCGAGCATCCCGTGCTGCGCGGCCTGCCCGGCGAGTGGCTGAAGGAGCTTGCCCAGCGCCAGAACGCGTTCGATCGCGACCGCCTGGCCCCCGTTCACACCGAACTGCTGGCCCTCGCCATGCCCGACCATCCTGCCGCCAGCGGCACGGCGCGCCCAGGCCACAGCATGCCGCGGCGCGCCCAGGCGATCGAGGTCTGGAATGCGACCCAGCATCCATCGCGCACGGTGCACGTCCTGCTCGGCGACTTCGATCCGAGTGCCGTTCGCGAGGTGTTGGAGCGGCAGTTCGCGACAACGGCCCTGCCGACTCCGCCGCCGCTGACTGCCACGCCGCCGAAGCCGATCCGCAGTCAGCGCCGTTCGACCGTGCCTGGCACCGGCCGCAGCATGGTGGTCCTGGCTTGGGTCCTGCCGCCGATCAGCGACCCGCTGACCCTGAGCGCCGCCGTGGCCTGGCTGAACTCCGGCCCAACGAGCCGCATTTCGCGCATTCTGGCCCGCAGCGAGCGACCGACCGCGACCGTGGCCTGCAGGGCGCCGTGGCCGATCGCGATCGCCGGCCGCAGCTTGCTGCTGATCGAGGCCAGCGACACCGCCGGCACCGAGGGGCTCGCCGAACTCGTGCTCACCGCCTGCGCGAACGTGACGACCACCCCGCCGAGCAAGGGCGAGCTCTACTCGACCTCGATGCAGCTGCAGCGCAACTGGACGATGATCACCGCCGAACCGCGACGGTTCGCCGCCGAGACGGCTCAGGCTGCGATGTTGTGGCCTCAGCTGCCGCCGAACACCACCCGCCCGTTGCTGGTCGACGCCGCTGCCGTTCACAAGTTGCTGAAGGACACATTCGCTGGTCAACCCGTGATCGTCGAGGCCCGACCATGATCGCACCCACCGCTTCCGACCGGGTGACGAAGGGGCTCGGCCTGGCCGCACTGGTCGCAATCGCGGCCTGCAGCGGCCCGCCGCCGGGACCACCACAGCCCCCGAACGGGCCGACCAACGGCGACCCGACGAAACCGATCGCACCCGCCCCCGGGCCGAGGTCCGCAGGACTGCCTCGGATCAGCCGCCTCGCCAACGGGCTCACGGTGGTGCAACGACCCTATCGCACCGGCAGCCTGGCGCAGGTCCAACTCGGCATCCTCGCCGGTTCCGACTTCAGCTCGCCGGGTCTCGCCGAACTCGCCATCGCTACGCTCGTCCGCGGCAGCGATGCCGGCAGCGGTCGCAAGAGTCTGCAGCAGACGATCACCGAGATGGGTGGCCAGCTCCTCACCGAAACCAGTCCGCTGAGCAGCTGGATCACCGTGCGCGTCCCGGCACCGCGCTGGCACCAGGCGCAACTCGCGATCCGGGACGCGTTGCAGTCACCGGCGATGTCGCGGTCCCAGATCGAGCGGGTCCGCGAAGACTACGTCGTCGAACGCATCCAGCAGATCTGGGGCAATCCTGACGAGGTCGCGCGCGCGTTCCTGCTCGGCAACGCGGGGACCGCCGATTACATCGCCTCGCTGCTGGATCGCGACGCGAGCGAGGTCGCCGGCTTCATCGCCAAGCTCTACCGCCCGGACTCGACCTTCGTCGCGGTCCAGGTTCCCGGTAACGACACGATCATCGCCAGCCGACTCGGCGAAGGCCTCGGATCGTGGCCCGCGGCGACGGGCCCGCGGCCGACGGTTGCGATCGAGCCGCGACGGCTGGCCGCCGGCATCCACTGGTCGCCGACCCCGAGTCCTATCAGCCAGGTGCTGCTGGTACTGCCGCTGCCGGACCTGGCCACACCGTTCGCGGCCGAGCGGCTCGTCATGCACGCCTGCCTGACCCTCGACGGCATCGGCGGCCGACTCGAACGCCTGCAACGGGAGCGTGGACTCGGCAGGATCCAGTGGCAACCCCGGATCGTGCGGCTCGCCGACACCCCGGCGCTCGTCCTCGGCACCACCACCGCACCGATCGACGCCATGGCACTCTGGGAGATCGCGAGCGCGGCCCGTCAGTCGCTGTTCGACCTGCCGCCGACCGCGTCCGAACTCGAACTGGCGGTCCGGCGCGCCCGGCTGACGGCGCAGCTCGTCATCGCCGACAGCGCGGCCCAGGGCCGCAACGAAACCGCCTTCGCCGTGCGCGGCCAGCTCCCCGATGTGATCGATGCCAACATCCGGGCCCTGGGCCAACCCGGAGGCTTCGCCCAACCGCCGGCGGCCGGAGCCTACCTGCGCGAGGCGGCGGCGATGATCGTGCTCGGCGGCCAGCCGCCGGCGGGTGCTCAGGGGATCTCCGAGTTCGAGCTGCTGCCCCCCGGCGCGCTGGCGCGCATCGCCAGCCCGGATCCCGTCGCGCAGTCGGTTGCCGCCACGCCCTGGTTGGATCGCACCTTGGAATCGAGCGGCGGCACCGACCTGCTGCGGCGGGTGCACGGCTTCTCGGCCGACTGCCGGCTGCACAGCGAAGGCGCGCCCGA
Organism: Planctomycetota bacterium; assembly: GCA_020425885.1. Next base: position 8,378 of record JAGQRA010000140.1, read on the forward strand.
GGCGAGCGAGCAGCTGCAATGGAACAGCTCGACCGGCGATGTCACCCGCCGACGAACGGTGATGGGCACGACCATCGATACCGTCCTGCTCGGCGAGGCGGCCGCGGAGCAGAGCGGGGACACCAAGCTGCCGCTGGCCGCGGGTGAGGCGAACCTGCTGCGCCGCGAGATGAGACGCCACCCGGTGAGCCTGCTCGCCGCCTGCGCCCGCGGTGAACTCCGCTTCCGACCGGTCGCCCAACGCACGGTCGCGGATCGTGACCTGATGATCCTCGAGGCGGTCGGCAACGAGTTCGACCGCCTCCGCATCCACA
>JAGQRA010000141.1 GCA_020425885.1 Planctomycetota bacterium
AGACCTCGCGCGCGGCCCGTTCGATGTGGGCCAGCTCCGCCAACGTGCGCTCGGCCGGGTAGCCCTGCGGCATGGTCAGCGAGACGACGACGTTGTCGCCCTCGACCGTCGGGAAGAAGATGAAGCGAGGGTAGCCGGCGATGAAGCTGGCGACCGCGAGTCCGAGGATCGCCACGGCGGCGGCGACCGTGGCATAGCGCCAGCGCAGGGCGAGCTCGAGGAACGGCTGGTAGATCGAGTTGACGAACCAGTCGATGCCGCGCATGAAGCCGCGCTGGACGAGGCCGAGGAGGCGGGCGCCGAGCCACGGCCGATACTCGTCGGTCTCGACCCGCATCAGCGCGAGGTGGGAGGGCAGGCACAGCTGCGACTCGATCAGGCTGATCAGCAGCACCGGGATCACGATCAGCGGGATCACCCGCCAGATCTGCGCGTCGGCGCCCGGGATGGCCAGCAGCATCGGCATGAACGCGGTCACCGTGGTCGCCACCGAGGCGAACACCGGCTTGCGCACCTCGCGACTGCCGCGCAGCGAGGCCAGGATCGGCGACACGCCGGGCCGGCGATGCCGGACGATGTTCTCGCTGACGACGATCGCGTCGTCGACGACGATGCCGAGCACGAGCAGGAACGCGAACAACGAGATCATGTTGATCGACACGTCGAGCATCGGCATGAACGCCACCGCGCCGAGGAAGCCGATCGGGATGCCGAGCGCGACCCACAGCGCCATGCGCAGCTGCAGGAACAGCGCCAGGATCAGCAGCACGAGCGCGAGGCCCTGCAGCGAGCTGCGCATCAGCAGGTCGATGCGGCTCTTCAAGATGACCGACTCGTCGCGCCAGGTCGTCATCTCGATGCCCGGCGGCAACAGCCGTTGGCCCGGCCCTGCGGTCCAGTCCTTGACCGCGGTGGTGATCGCGATCGCGTCCTGGTCGCCGACGCGGAACACCTTGAGCAGGGCGGCCGGGCGTCCGTCGAAGCGCGCCATCATGTCGTTCTCGGCGAAGCCGTCGACCACGGTCGCGATGTCGCCCAGCCGCACGCGGGTGCCATCGAGCCGGGACAGCAGGACGAGGTCGGCGAACTGTGCGGCGCGGTAGGCCTGGCTCTCGACGCGCAGCACGGTGTGGCCTTCGGCCGCCTTGATGGCGCCGGCCGGCAGGTCGAGGCTGCCGCGGCGCACGACATTGGCGACGTCGTCGAAGGTCAGGCCGTAGCGGCGCAGGTCGTCCTCGCTGACCTCGATCGAGATCTCGTAGGGGCGGACCGCCGCCATCTCGACCTGCGAGATCACCGCCAGCGCGGACAGCCCTTCGCGGGCCTGCTCGGCGATGTGTTTGAGCGTCGCCTCATCGGCGTCGCCGTGGATCGAGACGTTGATGACCTCCTTGCGGACGACGAGCCGCGACACGATCGGCTGCTCGCTCTCGGCCGGGAAGTTGGGGATCGCATCGACCCGGTTCTTGATGTCGTTGTAGACCTGGGTGATGTCGGCCTCCTGCAGCGCCTCGACGACGATGATCGCCGCGCCTTCACCGGCGGTCGCGGTCACCCTGTCGACGCCGGTGATGCCTTCGACCGCGTCCTCGACGCGCAGGCAGATGCCCTGCTCGACCTCGGCCGGCGATGCACCCGGGTACGGCACCTGCACGGTGACGATGTTGGGGGCGAGCTCCGGGAACACCTCGCGTCGCACCCGACCGCCGAGCAACGCGGCGGCGCCGGCGACGGCGAAGCCGAGGGCGGCCAGGGTGGCGGCGACGTGATTCTGGGTGAACCAGGCGAAGAAGCCGCTGCGCTCTTCGACCGGGATCGAGTCGTCGAAGCTCATCGGCCGCGCTCCTCGGACTGGCCGCCACTGGGTTGACTCCCGCTGGGTTGGGTCTGCTCGGCCTCGAACAGTCGCACCGGCATGCCGTCGACCGGGGCGTCGAGCGGGGTCGTGCAGACGACCTCGCCGTCGGTGAGCCCGGCCTGCACGTAGATCAGGTCGGTGGTCGCGTGCATCACCTCGATGCGACGTCGATGCAGCCTGTGCTCGGCATCGACGACCCAGACCTCGTCGCGGCCGCGCAGCGCCGAGCGCGGGATCACCGCGACGGCCGCGAAGGTGCGGCCGTGGATCGTGGCCTGGACGAAGGTGCCGACGGCGAGCGGCGGGCGGTCGAGCTGCTCGCTCTGGGCGTACGGATCGGCGACGCGGGCGATGGCCACCAGCTGACGGGTCTTGCGATCGACCTCGCCCTCGGTGCGCAGCACCTCGCCGCGGTACGAATGGGGCTGTCCGCCGAACTCGGCCGTGAGGTCGACCTGCGGCGGTGTGCCGCCCGCGGTGGCGTTGCGCCAGTGCAATGGCAGATCGAGGAAGGCCGCGTCGCTGGCCGGCAGCGGCAGCCTGACCTCGGCGCAGTCGGTGCCGTAGATGTCGGCGATCGGCGATCCGGGTTGGACGATCTGGCCGACATCGACCTTGGCCGAGCGCACCCGGCCGGCGAACGGGGCCAGGATCTTGGTCCGCTGCAGGTCGAGCACGCTGCGCGCGTGCAGGGCCCTGGCCGCCGCCAGGGCCTTCTCGGCCTCGTTGATCTGCGGCTGTCGCGTGACGAGCGGCTCGGCCGGGCTCTCGCCCTCGAGTTCCTGCCAGGCGCGCATGGCTGCTTCGGCCTCGGCCTTCTCCTGCAACAGGCGGAGCTGTGCCCGCGCCACCGCGGCCTCGTGTTGGACGATCGCGAGCTCGTAATCGGTGGCCTCGATCTGGACCAACACCTCGCCCGCGGCGAAGAAGCCGCCGGCCCGCAGCGCCGGTGAGACAGCGACCACCCGGCCGCCGACCTGGGCCGCGAGATCGATGCTGCGGAACGGCTCGACGGTGCCCTGGGTGTGGACGTCGATGCGGATGTCGTCGAGCGTGACGGTATGGGTGCGCACGCGCGGCGCGGCGAAGGCCTTGTTCTCGATCCTGGGGGTGGTCTTCTGGTTGACGATCCAGCTGAAGAGCAGGGCGCCGAAGGCGAGGATGGCGAGCGGGGGCAGGATCTGCAGCAGGAAACGCAGCAACTTCATGGGTGGGTACCCTCGCGAGCGGCGGTGGAGTTGTCGGAAGCGGCGCTGCCGGGCTCGGCGCCCGCGGCGTCATCGTCGGCCGGTTCGGCGTCGGCGGCGAAGCCGCCTCCCAGGGACAGGATCAGGTCGATGTGGTTGTCGAGTCGCAGCCGTTGCATCAGAAGCCGCGCCGACTCCGATTGGAACGACTGGCGCTGGCCGTCGGCGACGAGCAGGAAATCGGCGAGCCCGCTCTGCCAGCGATCCCTGGCCAGTTCGTGGGCGCGGGCGGCATGGGTCGCGGCCGCGGTGAGGCTGTCGCTGCGCTCCGTGAGTCGGGCCTGCGTCGCCAACGCGTTCTCGACCTCGGCGAACGCCATCAGCATCGTGCCGCCATAGAGGGCGAGCGACTCGGCGAGTCTGGCCTCGTTGCGGGCGACGTCGGCGCGCAGCGCGCCGCCCTGGAACAACGGCTGCAGCAGGTTGGCGCCGAGGCTCCAGACGCGGAAGTCGGTGTCGATCAGATCTTCGAGATCCTCGCTGGTCGTGCCCCCGCTCGCGGTCAGGCTCAGCTTGGGATAGAGCGCGGCGCGGGCGGCATCGACGCGGCAGCCCGCGGCGGCGAGGCGGCGTTCGGCGGCGACGAGGTCGGGCCGCCGCAGCATCAGATCGCTCGGCAGACCGAGCGGAACCGTCGGCACCCGTTCGGGCAGCGCGGCGGAGAGGGCCACGCTCGCCGCCGGATAGCGCCCGGTCAGCAGCTCGAGGACGCGTCGCGCGGCATCGTACTGCTCGCGGCGCTGGGCCACGCTGGCCTCGGCGTTGTGCAGGCTGGTCAGGGCCAGGTGGACGTCGATGGCCGGGCGCACGCCGCGCTGGAAGCGGTCGCGCACGTCTTCGGCCGTCTGGCGGAATGCCTTCGCCGTGGCCTGCGCCAACGCCAGCTGCTGGCCGGCCTCGATGGCGGCGAACCATGCCTTGCAGACCTGGCCGGCGAGGCTGAGTCGGGCCGCGGCATGATCGGCGGCGGCGGCCTGCACGTCGGCGATCGCGGCGGCCTCGCCGCTGCGGATGCGGCCCCAGAGATCGAGCTCCCAGCGCAGGTTCAGGCCCAGTCCCCACGTCGTCGAGGTGCTGCTCGGGACGCCGCCGCCGCCGAACGGGAAGCCGACGAAGATGCGGCGTGAGCGCTGCGGCGTGAGGTTGGCGTCGAGCTGCGGCAACGCGCCGGCGGCCGCGATCGTTCGCGAGCTGGCCGCCGCCGTGAGCCGTGCCGCCGCCGCGCGCAGGTCGCGGTTGTGCTCGAGCGCGGCAACGATCATGGCGTCGAGCCGCGGGTCACCGAACGCCTGCCACCAGCCGTCTTCGAGGCGGTCGGGTTCCGGCGCGGCGTCGGCGGTGGCGCCGGCGAAGGTCGCCGGGACGGCGACGCCGTGATCGAGGTCGACCCGCGGCGGCGGCTCGGTGGCGCAGGCGGCGAGCAGGAACGAGGTCAACGCGGCGCGACGGCTCATGAGCGCACCGCCTTGCCGGCTGGTTTGCGCGCCGGCTTCGCTCGACCTGATCGCGCTTTGCGCGCGCGGCGTTTCGGGGCGGCGGTGCGGAGGCCGCCGGTCGTGAAGGCGACGAGTTCCTCGATCATTCGTTCGGTATCGTCAGGGTCGCAGCGTCCAGCGCTCAGGTGATTCGACATCGCGGCGTTCTGAAGGGTGTGGGCCAGGGCGCCGACCATGAAGTGCAATCGCCACCAGACGGCGGTCCGGTCGAGGCGCGGCGCGGCGCGCTCGAGTTCGGCGGCGAAGCGGGCGCCGACCTCGCCGAATTGGGCGGCGAGGAACTCGCGCAGGAACGGCGGCTGCTCGATCATGATGCGACCGAACACGCGGCACAGCTGGCCGCCGGGGGTGGTGGTGCCGCACGCCGCCGCCTTGCCGTCGGTCGCGAACGGCGGCTCGACGAAGGCGCGCACGATCGCGGCGACGGTGCGACGGCGGCCGTGCAGGGCATCGAGCCGGCGCAGGCGTTCGGTGTTGATCGGCTCGATCCGCCGCGCCAGCACGGCCTTGGCCAGCCCTTCCTTGCCGCCGAAGTGGTAGTTGACGGCAGCCAGGTTGGCGGCCGCAGCCGTCGTCAGCCGGCGCAGCGAGGTCGCGGCGTAGCCGTGTTCGCCGAACAGTTCCTCGGCGGCGTCGAGCAGGTGCTCGCGCGTGCTTGACTCGGCGTCGCCGACCGGTCTGCTCGCGGCCCTCCTGTTCCTGGCTCCGGTCATGCCGCCGCAGTCTATCGTCTGAAACGGTTGTTTCAAACGATGGTTTGAATCAGGTCTCGGCGGCGACCGCCGCGGCCAGGGCCTCGTACTGCGGCAACGAGTTGTAGGCCTGCGGCGAGATCCGCAGCAGCCGCAGCTCCGGCGTGGGCCAACGCATGACCGGCACCTCGATCCGATGGCGGTCGAACAGCCGCACCTGCAACGGGTCGAGGCCGAGCGGGCCGAGTCCGGGCGCGGCGCTCGGCGGCAAGATCACCGTGGCCAAAGACCCGATCATCGACGCCGGTGCCGGCTCCGCGGTGGCGAGCCGTTCGCACAGCAGGGCGCGGCCGGCCAGCGCGAGCTCGTGGTTGTGCCGCTGCAGCGCCGCGATGCCACCGGGCAGCAACGACTCCAGGAAGTCGAGCGCGGCCGGCACGCACAACAGCGGCGTCGGATCGCCGGTGCCGCCGAAGTCGAACTCGAGGCGGAACCGCGAGCGGTCGGTGCGCGGCGAGTTGGCGCCATGGCTGATGGCGAGCGGCCGCACCCGTTGCTGGCGATCGCGGCGCACGTGCAGCAGCGCCGAGCCCTTCGGCGTGCACAGCCACTTGTGGCAGTTGCCGGTGTAGTAGGCGGCACCGATCGCGGCCAGATCGAGCGGCAACATGCCCGGAGCGTGGGCGCCGTCGATCAGCGTGTCGACGCCGCGCTCGGCGAGCAAGGCGACGAGCCGGGCCACCGGCATCACCAGGCCGGTCGGGCTGGTGACGTGATCGATCAACAGCAGGCGGGTGCGAGCGGTGACCCGGCTCATGACGGCGTCGATGACCTCGTCGGCCGAGGTGATCGGGAACGGGATCGGGGCGGTCACGACCTTCGCGCCGCTCCGGGCCGCGACGAAGTCGAGCACGTTGCGGCAGGCGTTGTACTCGTGGTCGGTGACGAGCAGCTCGTCGTCGGCCGCGAACGCGAGCGAGCGCAGCACGGTGTTGACGCCGGTGGTCGCGTTCGGCACGAAGGCGAGGTCCTCGGGGTCGCTGCCGACGAAGCTGGCGAGCCGGTGGCGGGCCTCGTCGAGCAGCGGCTCGAGCTGGCGATGCAGGAACAGCACCGGTTCGCGTTCGAGCCGGGCCCGCCATTGCTGCTGCATCGCCAGCACGACGCGCGGGCAGGCGCCGAAGCTGCCGTGGTTGAGGAACGTGATCTCGGGGTCCAGATCCCAGTGGGCGGCGAGGGGCGACGGCGGGGGCAGCGACATCGCCGCATGCTACGCCAGCCTGCCAGCTCCGGTCAGTCGCGAATGCGCACCGACATCCGCACGACGGGAGCGGCGAGATCGGCCGCCTGCGGCGCCCCCTCGTCGAAGTGGAAGTAGGGCTGGCAGCGGATCTCGCCATCGGCCTCGAGGCCGTTGTTCGCCATCGCCGCGCGCAGCATCCGTTCGCCATCGCGACGGCGATGCTCGAAGTCGCCGTCTGGCGGATGCACGACCAGCTCGCGACCGGCCTCGATCAGCAGCACGCGGCGGCCGACCGCCAGCGGCGGCAGCTCGTCGCCTTCGCGGGGCCGGAACGGGATCACGAGGACGTCCTTGTCGTCGATCCTGGTCAGGATCGGGAAGCCGGCGATCTTCTGCCGTTGCGCCAGCAGGCTGTCGTGCAACGGCGCATAGATCGCGGCGCGCTCCTGCCACGTGCCCGGGTCGTCGAGCACGAGCCAGCGCGTTCGGTTGGCATCGCAGAACACCGGCACCGGCGATCTCGTCTCGATCGATTCGGTGGTGATGCGGATGCGGGGCGACTCGGTCGGGCGGTCGGAATCGGGCAGGAAGAAGTCGTCGCGCCACAGCTGGCCGCACTTCTCGAACGTGATCCGACAGCGGCCGAGCTCGGGGTGGGTCAGGCCGGCCGGGATCCAGGTGGCGGGGGTATGCAGGTAGTCGTCGATCGTGATCGTGCCGAAGGTGTCCTCGAACGCGGCGGGCAACAGCGTGCCGGGGTGCAGCCGCATCCGCATCGGCGTCGGTCCGCCGACGTCGATCTCGTACTCGGCCGCGGCGATGCGCCGGCAGCCGCGAGCGCGATAGAGCGGACCGAACGTGGCGATGTCGAGCAGATCGCGCAGCGCCACCATCCACCTATGTTCGGCGGTCGTCACCTCCCTGGCCTTGCCGTCGACCCGGGGTTCACCGATCGACGCGATCGAGTCACCGCTCTGGACGAACTTGCCTTTGGCGCCGGCGACGCGGAGGTCGTTCGGCAGTCGCGTATGGCATTGCAGCTTGTCGCCGTCGGGCAGCGTGACGTTGGCGGTGACCGCCTGCATGCTGCCGCGCAACAGCGCGTGGCATTCCGCCAGGACGAGCGCAGTGAGCTCGCCGTCGAGGACCTCGTCGAGGTCGACCGCGCGCGCGGCGGCGAGGCCCGACGGCGGATCGGCCGCGGGCTGGGGCCCGGGCTCGCCACAGCCGGCCAGGAACGAGGTCGCGGCCGCGGCGGTCAGTCGGGCTACTTGCGTTCGAAGGCCTTGCGCCACGCCGTGACGTCGTATCCGTAGTCGACCCGACCGGCAAGCTGCTGCAGTGCCTTGCGCACCCCCAGTCGGACGTTGGGCACCGACTCCTCGGGGCCGAGCATGGCGATCAGATCCTCGGCGTGACGTTGCGAGTTCATGCGGGCGATGGCCGCGGCCGCGGCCAGGCGAACCAGCGGGAACGGATTCCTCAGATAAGGCACGACGAGGTCGGCGTTGGCGGCGTCGCGGGTCAGGCCGAGTCCGCGCACGACCTGGACGATCACGCCGGTGGGCAGGTTGTCCCTGCCGGTGGCGGCGAGTCGGCGCCAGATGGTGCTGATCTGCTGTTGGCTCTGGCTCACGTCCTGGATGCGGTACAGCGCCCAGGCAGCCTGGGACCGGGTCCTTTCCTGCAGCTCCGGATTGTCGATGATCGCGGCCAGCACACCCGGCGGGGTTTGCGGCGCCCGCAGCATGGCGAGGCCGAACACGGCGCGGTCGATCAGCGCCGGGTCTTCGAGCTGAGCTCCCTGCAGGATCGTCGACATGACCTCCTGATCGCCGGAGAAGCCGAGCGCCGCCAGCGCGATGCCCTGTTGGTAGGGTTCGCTGCCGTCGATCGCGGCTGCCTGCAGCCGTTGGAAGTTGTTGTTGGTCGCCGCCGCATAGGCGACCTCGCCGACGCGTGCCGTGCCCTGATCGAGGACGGTCTCCCGCAGCATGCGTTCGATCCGTTCGGCCGCGGCGTCGACGCGGTCGACGCCGCGGTTGTTGAGGGCGTTGGCGTAGCTCTCCATCATCTGGTCGAGCCTGATGAGGACCGCGTTGAAGTCCTTGCGCTCGGCCTCGGCCTTGCGGATCGCCAGCGCGCGTGCGGTCTGGTCGGGGGCGGCGACCTGCTCGTATTCCGAGAGGCTCTTGCTGGTGGCGCAGGCCCCGAGCGAGATGAGAAGCAGGACGATCGGACGGTTCATGACGGACCTTTGAGGGGGATCGGTCTCTATCCTTCCCGGCTTTCCCTGCTCGCGCCACAATCCAGCCATGTCTTCGGTCGATTGGCTCGAGTTCGGCGAGTGCGAGGAGGTGGTCGTCGTGCGCGATCGTGCGGCGGCGGCGGTCGTCATCGTCGCGGTGCACGACACCAGGCTGGGCCCCGCCCACGGTGGCATCCGGCGCTGGTCCTACGGCGGCCTCGAGCCGGCGCTCGAGGACGTCGTCCGCCTAGCCCAGGCGATGACCTGGAAGTGTGCGC
>JAGQRA010000014.1 GCA_020425885.1 Planctomycetota bacterium
ATCGTCGACAGCCGGGTCCGCCGCGCGTGCCCCGTCTTGGTCTCGGTCTCGATGCGCTCGGGGGCGATGCGGATGCCCCAGGTGGCGAACTCCGATTCCTGCAGCAGCTGCCGGCCGAGGTCCGGGCCGAGGTGCAGCACCGTGCGCAGCACGATCTCGCCGGCGATCTCCTCGGCCTGCACGATGCGCGTGCGGAAGTGTTCGAGCGTCTCCTCGAGCGTCATCTTCTCACCGACCCGCACGTGGGCATCGATCAGGATCGACGGGTAGTGCGGCGCGCCGATGAACTCGGGCCGTTGCGCCTCGGGCGCCAGCAGGGCCCAGTGCCGCAGGAACCCCTGCATCAGATTGCCGAGTTCGAGGAAACGGCGCCCGATCGCAGCGAACGGTTCGTACTCCTCCTGTGACAGTCGGTAGAGGTGCTGCTGCGAGAAGTGGCAGGTGAACGACCAGTACGAGAAGTTGTCCCAGAACACCTTGGTCGCCATCGCCGTCGGATGGCCGTAGACCGGGGCCGCGCGGCGGAACAGATCGAGCGTGCCGGTGACGAAGGCGCGGTAGTGGTGATTGAGCTGCGTCGCCTTCTTCTGCACCTCGCCGCCCTCGTGCCAGGTGCGGATCAGCTCGGTCGTGAATCGGTTCGCCAGCGTGATGAAGTCGGTGCCGGGACTGTAGAGCGGGTCGACGAAGGCGCCGGCCTCGCCGACCATCGCCCAACGATCCTCGGACCAGGCGCGGGCGATGGTGTGGCTGTACTTGCGCAGGCAGAGGAAGTCCTCGACCGGGTAGCCCTGCAGCAGGCCGTGCAGGTGCGGCTCGTGTTCGGCGAGGAAGGCGAGCACGTTGTCGAGGCCGGCGATGCAGCTCGGGTCGTGGATCTCCTCGTGGATGACGAGGCCGATGCTGGTCATCCCGGTCGACAACGGGATGACCCAGGCCCAATAGCCGGTCCCCATCAGGTGGTTGGTCGAACGCCAGCGCTCGTTGGCGACGGGACGGCTGTGCCATTCGGTCTCGCTGCGCGGCACCAGGTCGTTGATGTCGACGCGACCGCGGACGCGGAACCAGCCCGAACTGGCGACGTGCGGCGCCCCGCGCGTCAGCTTCATGCGCTTGCGCAACAGGGCCTGGCGCCCGGTCGCGTCGACGACCCAGCGCGCCATCAGCGTGCCGTTCTGCCTGCCCTCGTAGGTGATCGCATGGTCGGCATCGCCGGCGCCGAACTCGATCGTCGTCACCTTGGAGCCCTCGACCATCAGCACGCCATCGGCCTCGGCCATGGCGCGCAAGTCGTTCTCGAAGCGGCCGCGATCGAGCTGGTAGCTGCGCACGACCGGCTCGGCGCACGGGCCGATCTCGGTGCGCTCGTGCAGCGGCAGCGCGCCGCCGCCGGGGAAGAAGCGCAGGCCGAGCTTCACCAGCTGGCGTTCGAGCAGGTACTCGGTCAGGCCGAGGCTCTCGAGATGCTGGCTGCCGAGTTCGACCGACGACTCACCGACCTTGACGCAGCCATCGGGCAACGGCCGTTCGATGCGCTCGATGACGGCCACCGAGAGCGCGGGCAGCTGCTGGCGCAGCTGTCGTGCCAGCAGCAGACCGGCGAGGCCGCCGCCACAGATAACGACATCGCGGGTCGAAGGAGAGCCACCCTGAGTGTGCGCAGAAGTCATCACGCTGAATTCGAGTCGGTGCGGTAAGGTGCGGCGAAAGGCCGCGCGTGGCGGCGATCGTAGCCCGATGACCGAACCGATCCAGCATGGCTGGCGGACGCCCGTGGTGCGGGCGATCCGGATGATCAACGTCGCGATCACCGTTTGGGGCTACACCTTGCTGACGCCGATCGGCTGGCTCGGCTTCGCCGTGCTCTGCACCGCCTGGCGCGGCGATCCGCTGCGCCGCGCGCGACGCCTGCAGGCCATCCAGGTCCGCGCCTATCGCTTCATGCACGACTGGCTGCGATGGTGCCGCATTACGCACTTCGACCACCGTTGGCCGATCCCGGGGCTGCCGACCGGCCCCTGCGTGGTCATCGCCAATCACCCCACGCTGATGGACATCACCGCCGTGACCGCGGTGTTCGGCGGCGGCTGCACGGTCGTCAAGCCGTCGCTGTTCCACCAGCGGCTGATGCATCGCCAGCTCGCCGCCTCCGGGCACATCGAGGGACCCGGGCGCGATCCGATCTCGGCCGGACGCGTCGTCGAGGAGATGGCCGAACGGCTGCGGCAGGGCTTCCGCGCCATCATCTTCCCCGAGGGCACGCGGTCGCCGAGCGGTGAGCTCGGCCGTTTCGGCCGTCTGGCGTTCGAGATCGCCTGCCGAGCCGAGGTTCCGCTGGTATCGCTCGCCATCACCTGCGAGCCCGTCTACCTGAGCAAAGGCGTGCCGCTGTTCCGGCCGCCGCACCCGACCGCGCAGCTCCGCATCGAGCTGCTCGCGGTCGATGATCCGAAGGAGTTCGCGTCGGGCAGCCGGGCCCTGCGCAGCCACGTCGAGAGCCGGTATCGCGCCTGGCTCAGCAACCTTGCCCCGGCCCCGGGACGGCCATACAGTGCCGCGCAAAAGGAACGCGAATGGCAGAACAGCTCGAGGACAAGATCAAGCACATCATCGTCGACACCCTGGCCCTCGAAGATGTGACCCCGGAGAGCATCGAGACCGACGCCCCGCTGTTCGGCGAAGGCCTCGGGCTCGATTCGATCGACGCACTCGAACTGGCGTTGGCATTCCACCAGCACTTCGGCGTCCGCACCCAGGAGAACGACGAGCGCAATCGCGAGTACTATCACTCGGTGGCCTCGCTGGCGCAGTTCATCCGCACCAAGCAGGCCGAGGCTTCGGCGTCCGAATCGGCTTGAGCGCGCGGCCGACCTCGAGCCGGCTGAACGTGGCGCTCGGCGTCCTCGCCGCCGTGGTGCTCGGCGCCTATCCGGTGCTGGTCTGGTTCGGCCTGTCCTCGGGTTCGCCCCGATCGGTGGCGCTGGTGCTGGTCGCGGCCGTCGCGCCGGCCGCCGTCATCCGCCTGCGCCGCAGCAGCAGATCGCACGTGCGCGGCCTCGCCATGCTGCCGCTCGTCACGGTCGCGGCCCTCGCCATCGCGGCGTTGCTCGACAGCAGCGAGGGCATGCTGGCGGTGCCGGTCATGATCAACGCGGTGCTGCTGGTGACGTTCGCCGTCACGCTGCGACGGGGCGCGATGCCGATGATCGAACGCTTCGCCCGCCTGCAGCAACCCGACCTCTCGCCGGCGCAGTGCACGTGGTGTCGGTTGTGGACCGCGATCTGGTGCGCGTTCTTCGTCGCCAATGGCGGCACCGCGCTGGCGCTCGCCGCCTGGGCGCCGCTCGACTGGTGGGCGCTCTACAACGGACTCATCGCCTACGGCGTCATGGGCGCCCTGTTCGCGATCGAGTACCTGCTGCGGCGCCGTCGCTTCCATCACCTGCCGGCGGACCGGGGCGCGCATGAGTGACGACTGGCTGCGACCAGATGCCGCCATATGCGATCGCATCGTCAGCGTCGACCGCGATGGTGACGCACTCACGCTCGGCACCCTGTGGCGGCAGGCGGCCGCGATCGCGGCGTTGCTGCCCGAACCGCGACCCGGTTCGCAGGTCGCCTTCGCCTTCGGCAGCGACCGCAGAGCGTTCGCCGCGGCGTTGCTCGGCACCTGGCTCGCCGGACACACCGCGGCCTTGCCCGAGAACGGGCGGCGCGAGTACGTCGTGCCGGTGCTCGACCACGAAGACACGGTCGCGTTCCTGCAGGACACCGGCGTCGGCCGCGGCCATTGCGTGCCGCGCCTGTTGCGATCCTGCGAGCTGCCGCCGTTGCCGGCGCGCTGGCAGCCGGCACCGACCGACCTAGCGCTCGCGACGTTCACGACCGTTGCCATCGGCGAGGTGCAGGCGCTGCGCTGGACGCACGCCGAGATGCGGAACGCCGCCGAACGGGTCGCCGCGACCCTGCCCCTGCAGCGCGACCGGACCTTCGTCGCCGCGCTCTTGCCGAGCTACGTGCCGGCCCTGTTCGGCGGCCTGTTGGCGCCGCTCGCCGCCGGCGCCCGCTTCGGCGCGACCTCGCCACGGACCCGCGACGAGGCCCTCGCCGCCATCGCGGCCGGTACCGCCACCGGCCTGCTCGCGCCGCGCACGTGGCTGCATTCGGCTGCCGCCTGGCCGGTACCCGCGGTGGCCGCCGAGGATCTCGGCAGAGACCTCGGCCTCGCCGCCGAATCGCGCCTGATGGCCGATCGTCTCGCCGACCCCGGCGCCGAACCGCGCGACGAGAACGGCCGCCTCGCGCACGAGGAGCTGTGCCTGCTGCTCGGACTCGGCCGCGACGGGCAGCCGATCGAGCACGCACTTTCGTGGCAGCGCGTCGACCCCGAACCGGGCGACGATGCGCAGCGCTTCCGCACGACGTTGCCCGCGCGCTACGCCTTCTTCGAAGGCCACTTCGTCTCCTACCCGGTGCTCTGCGGCGCGGCCCAGCTACACGAGCTAGTGCTGCCGTGCCTGCGCGCGATCGACGGCAGCCTGACGGCCGTCGAGAAGCTGACCAACGTCAAGTTCCAGGCGCGCATCGCACCCGGCGACCGGCTCGAGGTCGTGCTGCAGCCGACGGCGACGGCGCGGGCCTTCGACTTCGAGATCCGGCGCGGAGAGACCCGCTGCTCGTCGGGCCGGATCGCCTTCGCCAGCGGAGCGGACCAGAACGGATGAACAGAGCGCCGCGTCTCTGTGCCGTGGTCCCGACCTACGACAACCCGATGACGGTACGCGACGTCGTCACCACGATCCGCGACCAGGGCCTCGAGGTCATCGTCGTCGACGACGGCAGCGGCGCCGCCGGCCGCGCCGCCTGCGAAGCGCTCGCCGCCGACGGCATCGCCACGCTGCGCCGGTTGGCGAACAACGGCGGCAAGGGCGCGGCGGTCAAGGCCGGCTTCGCCGCCGCCGCCGAACTCGGCTACTCGCACGTGCTGCAGATCGACGCCGACGGCCAGCACGACCTGACCCGCATCGCGGCGTTCGTCGACGCCACCCACGACGCTCCCGACGCGCTGATCCTCGCCTACCCCGAGTACGGCGACGATGCCCCGCGCCTGCGGCGGACCGCGCGCCGATTCACCTCGTTCTGGGTCGATGTCGAGGCCGGCAAGGGCGTGATCCGGGACGCCATGGTCGGCTTCCGGGTCTACCCGCTGGCGGCCGTGCGCCGCCTCGGCCGCCTCGGCGAACGCATGGACTTCGACATCGAGATCGCGGTCCGGCTGGCGCTGCTCGGCACCCGCGTGATCAACCTGCCGGTCATCGTCCGCTATCTCGAAGCCGAGGCCGGCGGCGTCTCCCACTTCCAGCCGTTCCGCGACAACCTCCGCTTCAGCTGGCTGCACACCCGGCTCTGCGCCGCCGCCAGCTTCCGCCGCTTCCTGCGCCTGTTCGGGGTGGGTCGCAAGTGACCGGTCAACGTGGCGAATCAGGTTTCGTCGAGTTTAGTCGACAGGATCATAAGTATCGATATAACTCGACAGAATGGACTGGACGGCACTCCTGCAGATCGCAGCGGACTGGAGCTTCTGGGACGCCCCACCGAAGGCGACGGTGCCTCGCCGGGTGCTGCTGCCGACGGACTGGACCGACGAGTGGGCGCTGGTCGTGCAGGGCGTGCGGCGCTGCGGCAAGTCGACGCTGCTGCAGCAGCTCCTGGATCGGTACGAACTCGATCGCCAGAAGTGCAT
>JAGQRA010000142.1 GCA_020425885.1 Planctomycetota bacterium
CGGGCGCCCGTTTCTCGTTCTGGCGATCGCGATCCGGCGACGCCGGGCTTCTGCGCCGTTCGCTGCGCGTCGCTTGTCCCGCCGGGCTTCCCAGTTCGGCGTATGGCGGGCCGGTCGGTCGCCGACTCAGATGGTCGCAGACAATGAACCGGAGACCAGCGATGAAGATCCGCGAGCTGATGAGCAGCTACGTTCACACCTGCCGACCGCAGGATTCTCTCGAAACCGCCGCCCGCAAGATGTGGGAACACGACTGCGGCGCCCTGCCCGTGGTCGATGCCGATGGTCGGGTCGGAGCCGTCATCACCGACCGCGACATCTGCATGGCGGCCGGCATGAGCGGGTCCGCGTTGGCCGAGCTGCGCGTCGCCGACTCGATGTCGCGGCAGCTCGTCACCTGCCGCGGTGACGACGAGGTCTACACCGCCCTGAAGGCCATGGCCGAGCACCAGCTGCATCGCCTGCCGGTGGTTGACGAACACGACCGTCTGTGCGGCATCCTCTCGCTCAACGACCTCGCGGTGGTCGGCGAGATGAGGTCGCGCATCGGCCGCGGTGCGCTCAAGGTGCTGGCGGCGGTGAGTCGCCACCGCGCCAAGGTGCCGGCCACCGTCGCGACCGTGCCGCCGGCCCTGGCGGCGATGTCGGAGTAGCCGACCGGCAAGGCCGGCAATCCGGGCGCGGTTTGCCTGCGACGGCGCAGTGGCTAGAGTCCGCTGCTGCTGATGGTGAAGCTCGACGATCCCGCGGTCCGCGCCGCCCTTTCTGAAGAAGCCCTGCCGCGGATGTCGTTCGGCGATCACCTCGACGAACTGCGCAAGCGACTGATCCGATCGCTGGTCGTCATCTTCGTCGCGATCATGGCGGTGATGCCGTTCAAGACCGAGGTGCAGCGGGTCGTCACCGAACCGTATCGCATCCAGTGGCGGCTCGGCTTCGAACGCTGGGTCGACGCGCTGCAGGCGCAGAGCACCAGCGGCGAGTTCGAACGCGTCGGCGACGAGGAGGGGCCGGAGTTCCTGAGGTACTGCCTGAAGCACAGGGACGCGATCCTCTCCGGCGAGAAGCGCTACAAGAACATCCTGCCGCAGAAGACCGGCTACAACGTGCCGTACACGTTGATGGCGATGAACGGCCTCGAGGACATGTTCAACTGGATGTTCGCCTCGATCCTGTTCGCCATCGTGCTGGCCTCGCCGGTCGTCGTCTGGCAGGCCTGGGCCTTCATCGCCGCCGGCCTCTACGCCCGCGAACGCCGGCTGTTCTACCGCTACTTCCCGTTCATGGTCGGCCTGGTCGCCTCCGGCGTGGCGTTCGGCTACTTCGTCGTGCTGCCGTTCAGCCTCGGCTTCCTGATCAGCCTGATGGACCCCGATCAGATCGGCGCGATGCTCAGCGTCGGCCAGTACTTCACGCTGCTGTTCGCGTTGACGGCGGCGATGGGGATGGTGTTCCAGCTGCCGTTGGTCATGGTGGCCCTGCAACGCGTCGGCCTGGTGACGCATGCGGCGTTCATCAAACACTGGCGCATCACCATCCTGGTGATCTTCATCGCCGCGGCGCTGTTCACGCCGCCCGAGCCGGTGTCGATGTTGATGACGGCGGCGCCGATGCTCGGGCTCTACGGCATCGGGTTGCTGCTCACGGCGATGGGGCGGAAGGGTGAGGCCAGGTTCGCCGCCGAGGCCGAGGCCGAGGCGTGACGCTCACGGCCGAGGTGCTGGCCATCGGCGACGAGCTGCTGCACGGCGCCGCGCTCGACACCAACAGCAAGTGGATCGCGGCCGAGCTCGAACAGCTCGGCGTCGCCGTGCGGCGCTTCACCGTCGTCAGCGACGACCCCGACGACCTCGCCGCCGCGATCGAGGGCTGCTGCGCGCGGGCCGACCTCGTCGTCGCGACCGGTGGACTCGGGCCGACCCTCGACGACCGCACGCGCGAGGTCGCGGCCGCGGTGCTCGGCGTCGACCTCCGCTTCGACGAGACCAGCTGGCAGTGGATCCGCGACTGGCTCGGCAGCCGCGGCCGGCCCGTGCCCGAAAGCAACCGGCGTCAGGCGATGTTGCCCGCGGGTGCGGAGGCGCTGCCCAACCCGGTCGGCACCGCCCCCGGGTTTGCCGTCACGATCGCCGGCGCGCGTTTCTTCGCCGTCCCGGGTGTGCCGCGCGAGATGCAACGCATGCTGCGCGAGTCGGTGTTGCCCGAGGTCGCTGCCGCGCCGGGCCTGATGCCGACCGCCCAGCTGTGGCTGCGTGTGCTCGGTCCGTCCGAGGCGTTGCTCGGCGAGCGCATCGGCGCCTACATGGCCGCCGGTCGCAACCCGGCGGTCGGTATCACGGCGAGCGGCGGGCTGCTCACGGTCAGGATCGTGGCGACGGCGGCGCGCGTGGTCGACGCCGAGGCCGAGTGCGAGGCGACCGCGGCCGAGCTGCGGCCGTTGCTCGGCGACTGGCTGTTCGCCGAAGGGACGCTCGAGCTCGAGGCGCTCGTGCTCGAGAGGTTGCGCTCGCAAGGCGCGAGTGTGGCCGTGGCCGAGTCCTGCACGGGCGGCCTCGTCGCAGCCAGATTGGTGGCGGTGCCGGGCGCATCGGCTGCGTTCCAGGGCGGTGTCGTCGCCTACACCAACGCCAGCAAGGTCGCGCTGCTCGGCGTCGACGCCGCGCTGCTCGACGAGCACGGCGCCGTCAGCGAGCCGGTCGCGGCGGCGATGGCGGTCGGCATTCGCGAGCGCTTCGGCGCGACCCTCGGGCTCAGCACGACCGGCATCGCCGGACCGGCAGGAGCGACGCCGGGCAAGCCCGTTGGCACCGTCTGTTTCGCCATCAGCAGCGCCGCGGCGACGCGGGCCTGGACGCTTCGGATCCCGGATCTGGGCCGCGTCTTCGTCCGCGATCGCGCCGTCTTCGAGTGTTTTCGGGCGTTGCTCGTCTGAGGCCGAGGGGGAATCAGGATGCGGCCTCTCGGATCGCTCATTGGCGGCCGCCTACGCGGCTGCGCAGAGCCGTCGAGAGGGTTCCCTCTCAGGCTCATCTGAGCGAACGGCCGTGCGCCGACTATGATCCGGGGCTGGAACTGACGGCGTGAACATCTGTCTCTCGTGCGAAGGCGTGACCGCGGCGGCGGCCGAACGCTGCGGACACTGCGGTGTGCCGCTGCTGCCGTTGGACTGCATCCACTACCCCGATCGCCGCGGCGAGGCCGACGCCGGCAACCCGCTGCTCGGCTCCGTCATCGATGGCAAGTTCCGACTCGAGGGCGTGCTCGGTCGCGGCGGTCTCGGCACCGTGTTCCAGGCCGAGCACATCGGCTCGTTGATGAAGGTCGCGCTCAAGCTGCTGCATCCACGGTTCTCGGAGCGTCCCGAGTACCGGCGGGCGTTGCTGCCCGAGGCCCGGCGCGCGGCGACGGTGACGAACGAGCGGTGCGCCCGGCTGCTCGACGTCGGCGAGACCCAGGATGGCGGCACCTACCTGGCGATGGAGCTGGTCGAGGGCGCGACCATCGATGCGGTCGTTCGCGAAGGGGCGCTGCGGCCGTCGCACGCGGTCGAGCTGCTGGTCCAGATCGCCGAGGCGCTGGTCGCGATCCATGCCGCCGGCCTGGTCCACTGCGACCTGTCACCGCGCAATGTCATGGTGGCCGTCGGCCAGGGCGCCCTCGCCGTCAAGGTGCTCGACTTCGGCATCGCCCGCACGGTCTCGGTGCCGAGCGTCGAGGATCTCACCGCCGGCGGGTTCAGCGGGTTCGCCAACCCGGCCTTCTCGGCGCCCGAGCACCTCGCCGGGAAACCGGTGGATCCCCGGGCCGATCTCTATTCGCTGGGCGCGCTGGCCTGGCTGATGCTGACCGGCAAGGCGCCGATCGACGACAGCGAACCGTCGCGCGCCGCGGCTGCCGTGGTCGCCGGCCGACTCGAGGCCTGGCCCGGCGCCGCCGGCGTGCCGCGTCGCTTGGTGCGGCTGATCCTGCGCTGTCTCGCCCTCGACCCGGCCGCGCGGCCGCCGTCGGCGCACGCGGTGTTGCGCGAGTTGCGCGTCGTGCAGGGCGCCCGGCGTCCGGTCCTGCAACGGGCCGCGGTGGTCGCGCTGCTGGCCGCGGTGCTGGCCACCGTCCCGGCTTTCTTCACCGCGGCCCCGGTGTTCCTCGATCCGGTCGTCGGCAGCCCGCTGCAACTCCAGGCGCGACCGCCCGAGGTGCCGGAGATCTGCTCGAGTGCGAGGTTGTCGAAGTTGCAGTTCCACTTCGGCGGTTTCGCCGGCGGGCAGCTGCGGCTCGACGTCTCGCGCGACGGTCGGGTGCTGTTCAACAAGCCGCTGCGCCCGGAGGTCAGCGAGGCCGGCGGGACGCTGACCCTGTCCTCGACACAGCAGGAGTGGAGCGGGGTCCTCGCGAGCCTGATCGAAGGCAGTCGGGAGGGGCCGGTCGACCTGTCGTTCGTCGTCCCAGGCTTCGCGCCGCTCGGATCGACGCGGGTCCGGATCGATGACCATGCGCCCGAGGTCGCGGCCGAACTCGTCGACATCACGATGCCGAACGACACCCTGACCTCGGCCGCCGCGATCTCCTGGCAGGCCGCGGACGAGGTCGGCCTGGCGCAGATCGAGGTCGTCGTCGAAACCGAAGGTCATGGCGCGATCCGGTTGCCACTGCCGGCCGGAGAGCGTGAATCCTCGGGGCGGTTCGCTCTCGGCGAGGAGCTGAAGCGCGCCTGGACCAGGGGGTGGTCCAGCGGCCTCGTGCGGGTGAGGGTCAGCGCGAGCGATCGGGCCGGCAACGAGCGGAGCTGTCAGCTGGCCTCGTTCGCCGGCTGCGACCTGCACGCGCCGACGGTGGTGTCGGTCGCCGGGCCGGCCGGCGAGCCGTTCCTGCCGAGCCTCGGCGGCACCGCTCGTTTGCGCGTGCAGCTCTCCGAGGCCGAGGTCGGCTGCCAGCTCGTGGTCCGCGACCGCGACGGGCACGAGTTCGCGCGGGTCGGTCTGGAGACCCCCGGTCTGGTCCACGACCTCGAGATCCCGATCGCCGCCGATGACGTTCCGTTCGCCTCGGGCAGCTACCTGTTCATCGTCGAGGATCCGGTCGGCAACCGCACGCACGGCGAGTTCGCCTGCACGTTGCGCGACCTCAGCGTACGGCTCGGGTTCCGCCCCGTGACGGGTTCGGCGACCAGCGGCGACGCGCTCGTGCTGCAACGCATCGCCGCCGCCGTCGACGTCCGCCACTCGGACGTGTTCGCCGTCGTCCGCGCCACGGTCTCGACCCTGGGGCTGGCCGGCGGCGCGATCACCGATGCGGTCGCGCTCGAGCGGATGTCGTCCGAGGAGAGTCGGCTCACCTTCGGCACGTTGCCGGTCGGCGTGCACCTGCTCGAGCTCGATCTCGAGGATGTCGGCGATGCGCTGGCCGAGATCGTGCACGAACGGATCCCGTTGCGGGTTCTGCCCGACGTGATCGAGATCCGCATCGCCCGGGCGCCGACGCGCTATCTGCCCGGGCTGGTGCAGGCCGGCGTGCTGGCCAGGAGCCCGAACGGCTATCACGAGGGCGCGAAGTGGGTCCTGCCGTCGGAGTTCGTGCCCTTGCTGCGCGGGGACTTCTGGATCGGATTCGGCGGTGAGGTGCCGGTCCCGACCGGCCTGCGGGCCGGATCGTCGCCGACCGGGGGAGTGCTGCCCGACTTCGTGCCGCTGCCGGGGCGAACGCTGCTCGCCGTCAGCCTGACCGACGTCCTCGATCGTCCGGTTCGCGTCTTTGTCGGCGACGTGCCGGCACGGCGCATGAAGGTCCAGGGCCAGGACATCGATGTCGTCGCCGAGTTCTGGTGGCACGACCAGCCGCCGGTGCCGATCGGCGAGGAACTGATGGTCGAGCACGGCCAGGCGGCCCGACTGCGCTTGCGGCTGCCGTTGCCCTACACCGCCCGCGATCGCGAGCAGCTGCGGCTCGGACTCGGTCCGAGCGAGTTCGTCGCCAGCGCGGTGGTCCCCGAGGGTGACGAGGCCTCGGTGGTCACCTTCGATCTGCCGTTCTCCGCCTGGAGCGCCGCGGCGCAGCTCGCCGACCTGCCGCGCGAAGACTACTCCGAGCACCTGGCGCGCAGCGTCGACGTGGCGGTGCATACACCCGTCGGGCGCGACCCGATCGAGCTGTTGCTGCGCACGACGCGCAGCACGCTGCGTCCGATCCGACTCGACGAACTCGGGGCGCTGCCCGATGCGCTCGGCGCGATGCGGCTGGTGCCGGTGCTGGCGCCCGATCACCCGTTCGCCGACCCGGTGCCGGACTCGGCGCCGCCGCGCCCCGTCTTCCGACCGCAGGTCTCGGTCGACGTGCGCAACATGCGCGACATCCTGCTGCAGGACCGCGAGATCACCTGCGGTCAGGCCCGGGCCCTGGTCGGTCGCGGGTTGGCGCTCGCCGGCACGGTCGAGCCATCGCGACTCGTGCACGCCGACGATCCGCTGGCGGCGCGC
>JAGQRA010000015.1 GCA_020425885.1 Planctomycetota bacterium
CACCGGATCGACTACCCACCCTCACATGAGCCGCGCCCTCACCCTCGCTGCCTTCGTCTCCAGCTCGAGCCTGGTCGGCGCCCAGTCCTACGACCTGCACCGCGTCGCCCGGGTATCGGCGACCAACTCGGTGACCCGCCACACCGGCGACCTCGACCACGACGGCGCGCTCGACATCGTCGTCAGCCGCGGCGGGCGCATCCGCTACCTGGACGGGTTCTCCGAGCAGACCTTCGAGATCAACAGCTCGGACCTCTCGTTCGCCCGCTACACCGACCTCGGCACCTTCAACGGCGTGTTCGGCTTGGTCGCGACCTCCAACACCAACCTGCACTTCTTCGGGCCGGGCCTGGCGTCGACCAACGTGGTGCCGATCCCGCCCGGGCACGGCACGGTGCGCGGCGTGTGCTCGACACAGTTCGACAGCGACCCGCTCGACGAGGTCATCGTCACCTGCGTCAACGCGGTGCTCGTCTACGACATCGACACCGGCAACTGGACGGTGCTGAAGGACAACATCCCGGCGACCGAGGCCTCGGGCTTCTCGCCGTACGGGCGGCAGACGTCGAACGGGCCGGTGGTCGGCGTCGCGGCGATCGGCACCACGCCGGAGATCCGCGAGTACGACGTGCTCGGCAACCAGACGCAGCTCGCGCCGCTGCCGGCCGGCGTGGCGATCTTCGACCAGCTGAGGAAGATCGACGACGACCACCTCGCGTGGAGCTTCCAGGCCAGCTTCAGCGCGACGCAGCCTGGCGGCGAACTGCACGTGCACGACCTCGTGACCAACACGACGACGAAGATCCTCGGCGCCCCGCCGATGCGCTTCCCGTCGTTCACCGTCGCCGAGGGCGGCGAGCTCTACTGCACGTCGGTTGAAGTGCTGGTCGACGAACGGATCTCGCG
The DNA here is from genome assembly GCA_020425885.1 of Planctomycetota bacterium. The sequence continues at coordinate 907 of JAGQRA010000015.1, forward strand.
CGTCGCCATCGACGGCTCGAGCGTGACGCCGATCCTGCAGGCGGTCTCCGGCACGGGTCTGCAGATCGCCGACGCCTACCCGAGCGCGATGTTCCCCGGCTGCACGAGGGTGCTGCAGGTGCAGCAGACCAACCTCGGCGTGCACGACTTCTACGCCATCGACGGACCGGTCGACGTGCAGACGTTCGACAAGCTGGTCACCACCGGCAACCAGATCCACGTCGACGTGCGCTGCGGCGCGGCCGGCGCCAGCTCGCTGGTCGTGCCGCTGATCTCGTTCGCGGTGCCGCAGCTGACGCCGACGCCGTGGGGGAACTTCGGGCTGCTGCCGGACGGCGCGACGCTGCTCGGCCCGCAGCTGATGGGCTGGCAGCTGACCGACGCGGCGGGTGCGGCGAGCTTCGCGCTGACCGTGCCGGCCGGCGGCGGCGGCAACGTCTTCCCGATCGCCTTCGGCTGGGCGTGCTTCCCGGCGGTGGGGCAACCGTTCCTCAACCAGTCGTCGTGCACGACCGGCATGGTGTCCTTCTGACGGGGCTCGCGCGGGACCGGCGCCGCGCTACCGTCCCGCCGTGCTGTTCCGCTTCGCCATCAACCTCGCCGACGTCGATCGCGGCGTCTACCAGGACCTCGACCTGCGCGTGCACATGCACCCGTCCGAGGACACGCCGTTCTTGCTGACGCGGGTGCTGGCGTTCGCGCTCGAGCACAAGGAAGGCCTCGAGTTCTCGAGCGGGCTGTCCGACGGCCAGGAGCCGGCGATCTGGTCCAGGCTGCCCGACGGGCGCGTGATCGACTGGATCGAGGTCGGTGCACCGGCGCCGGACCGCCTGCACAAGGCGTCGAAGGCGTGCGAACGCGTCGTCGTCTGGTGCCACCGCCGCCCCGACGCGCTGCAGCAGCGCTGCGCCAAGGAGAAGGTGCACCGCGGCGACCGCATCGACGTGGTCAAGGTGCCGCCGGAGCTGCTGCGTCAGCTGGAGGCGAAGCTCGACCGCAACAACCGCTGGGACCTGTCGCGCAACGAGGGCATCGTCACGGTGGTGGTCGGCGGCGAGGCGTTCGAGGCGGCGCTGGAGAGCGTGCCGCTGCAGCCGCCGGTGTGATTGCGGCTGCCGGTCAGATCCCATCGGGATCGCTGGCTACGTTCGCGTCGTAGCTACGATGGATCGTCGTCCATCGCCATCGGCTGCAACTCGGCGAGATCGATGATCACCGGGCCGGGCGCTTCGATGGTGCCATCC
>JAGQRA010000143.1 GCA_020425885.1 Planctomycetota bacterium
CGCCGCCGACCCGCGCCAGGCGCCGCGCCGCACCGTAGTAGCCGTAGCGGACGTAATGGGCACCACGTTCGAGCAGCCGCTCGCGCACGCGGCGATGGAATTCGGGCAGATCGGCCCAATGCACTCCGGCATGATCGTGATGCTCGATGTGATAGCCGATGTTGAACATCGTCAGGTTGAAGAAGCGCGACAGGTAGCCGTTCGAGTGGCGCACCGGATCGGCCGCGGTCTTCGCCACGCAACCGGCATGCTGCACGTACATCCCCGATCCCATGGTGACGCAGTTGCCGATCCAGTGCGGCAGCACCCACAGGCACAACGCCATCCACGGATCGATCAGGAACGGGATCGACCACAGCGCGAGGAACCAGGCGAACTCGACCGCGGCCTGCCGCCGATCGAGGCGGCCGGTCCCGATGTCCTTCCAGAAGCAGACGGCGTAACGCCACGGCCAGTGCAGCAGCAGGTAGCGATAGATGTTCTCGAAGCGACCGTCGGCGCGCCGGCGCGGCAACGTCCAATCGAGTTCGCCGAGCAGGTTGCGGTGATGCACCGTGACGTGGGCGTGGCGCCAGAACAACGCCGGCCAGCCGCCGGAGAAGGTCCACAGCCGGCCGGCCCAACGATTGAGCCAGGCCTGGCGGAAGATCGGGCGATGGGTGTGATTGTGGAAGTTGACGCCGACGTCGATGCCGCTGATCCAACCGAGCAGGAAGGCCGCGCCGGCGACGAAGGCGGCGAGGCCGAGCGGGCCGTCGATTCCGGCCGCCTGCCGATGATGCCAGATCCAGAACGCGAGACCGTAGGCCACGAGGCAGGCGGTGTGGAAGACGATGCAATGCAGGTCTTCGGGACGGGACAGCAATCGCTCTGTGCGCATGACAGTCGTGACGGACGAGGCAACCGATCAGGCGACGACGGTGACCACCCGCCACCAGACGAACACCGCCAGCAGGAACCAGAACGGACCGATCCACGGCAGGGCCAACAGCAGCGCGATCGTCACCAACGGGAACAACGAGCGCCCGAGGCCGGTGGCCGTGGTCCGGACCGCAGCAACTGCCGTGCGCCGCCAGAATCCTGAGACGGCCGCCGGGTCGGCGAGGAAGGGACGTCGACGCAGCGTTTCACCGGGGGTCGTGTTCATGCACGCCTCCTTCCACGGCGGATCGCACGGCGTCGCAACAATCCCAGGGAAAGCACCGGCGATCCCGTCCGTCGATCCGCCGACGGAAGTGACGGCCGACCGTCATCTGATACCGCATCGAATCGAAAGCCCATGGAATCGAGCAGCCTGCAGGTGCGCCGCTATCTCCCCGGCGACGAGTCCAACATCCTCGACACCTTCAACCTGGTGTTCCGCCAGGAGTGCGGACCGGCGTTCCGCGACCGCACGCTGGCCGAATGGCAGTGGCTGTATGCCCACAATCCGGCCGGCTGTCAGATCTTCCTCGCCGTCGACGACGACGGCACGGTGGCGGCGCAGTACGCGGCGATCCCACAGACCGCCGACACCCCGGTCGGCGCGCTGCGGTTCGTCCACGTCGTCGACTCGATGACCCACCCGGCCTACCGCGCCGGACTGCAGCGCACGGGAGTCTTCGCCAAGCTCGGCCGCGCCTTCACCGCCGACTACCGCGACCACGGCAACGAGAACGGCTATGGCTTCCCGGTCAGTCCGGCCGAACGGCTCCGCCGACGGCTGCTCGACTCCCGCCTGCCGCGCCCGCGCGACCACCTGCTGCGCAGCACGCCCGA
>JAGQRA010000144.1 GCA_020425885.1 Planctomycetota bacterium
CACGATCGTGATGGCGCTGCTGTTCGGGCGGGTCCTGCTGGCGTTGATCGCCGGTGGCCTCGCCGGCGCGATCGCGTTCGTGTGGCCGTCCGCCAGGCCCGACCTCGGTGACCTGCCCGGCACGCTGGGCGACGGCGCGATGCATTTCGCGGTCGATGCGTTGTTCCGGCGCTCGCTGTGCGAGGACTTCTACCTGCGCATCACCCTGTTCGTCGTGTGTCTGTTCATGACCGTCGGCGTGATCACCAGGAACGGTGGCGTGCACGGCCTGGTCGCGCTGATGCAACGTCGTGTGCGCGGCGCGGTATCGGCCCAGCTCGCGGCCTGGGCCACCGGCCTCGTGATCTTCTTCGACGACTACACCAACTGCATGGTGACCGGCACCGCCATGCGACCGCTCGCCGACAGCCAGCGCATCTCGCGGGAGAAGCTGGCCTACATCGTCGATTCGACCGCGGCACCGGTCGCCGGCGTGTCGCTGTTCTCGACCTGGGTCCAGTACGAGATCTCCCAGTTCAGCGCACCGCTCACCATGGTCACCGATGCCAGCGGCCGGCCCTACACCGAACAGGACGCCTTCGACGTCTTCCTCGCGACGTTGCCGTTCCGGTTCTACTGCTTCCTGGCGCTGCTGTTCGTGCCCCTGATCGCGCTGAGCCGTCGCGACTTCGGCCCGATGCTGACGGCCGAGCGCCGTGCCCGTCGGCAACAGGGCCATGTGCTGGCGGCCGCCTCGCGACCCGTCGGCAAGGGCATCGTCGAAGGCCCCGAGCCCACCGTGCCGCTGCGGGCCGTCAACGGTCTGGTGCCGCTGCTGATCCTGATCCTGGGCGCGGGTGGCGCCATCCTCGGATTCGGCGTGCGGAGCGACATCGCGCTGCTCCAGGCCTCGGTCGCGGCCTACGTCGTCGCCGTCGCGCTGACCCTGATCCAGCGCCTGCTGTCGCCGCTGCAGCTGCTTGCCGTATCGGCGCGTTCGACCAGGACCCTGGTGCCGGCCTTCGGCATCCTGTTCCTGGCCTGGACACTCGGGCACATCAGCGGCGACCTCGGCACCAGCTACTTCCTCTGCGCCAGCGGGCGCGGCGCCATGGCCGCCGAGGCCCTGCCGCTGGTCCTGTTCGGCCTCTCCGGCCTGATCGCGTTCGCCACCGGGACGAGCTTCGGCACCATGGCCATCCTGCTGCCGAACGTGGTCATCCTGGCCCACCAGCTCGGCGCCGAGAGTTCGTTCCTCGGCGATCCCCGCCTCGGCGGGCCGGCCCTCATGATGCTGTCAATCGGCGCCGTGCTCGAGGGCGCGATCTTCGGCGATCATTGTTCACCGATCAGCGACACCACCGTGCTCAGTTCGTTGGGCAGCGGCTGCAACCACATCGCCCACGTCTCGACCCAGCTGCCGTACGCGCTGCTGGTGGCGGTCGCCGCCCTGCTGTGCGGCTACCTGCCGATGGTGATGATCGGCCCGGGGTGGTGGCCGCTGTCGTATGCGCTCGCGATCGGCTTCTTCGTCGCCTGCCTGCGGCTCTTCGGTCGCGACCCGGCGGCCGGACCGGCCCCCTGATCAGGTCCAGCGTCGCAGCAGTCGCCCTTCCCCGTCACGGAAGGCGCAACAGACGATCACGATCCAATCGATGACGTGCCAGATCCCGGTGACGATCGCGCCGATGCCGGTCAGGGTGAGCACCAGCATCACCACGGCCGAACCGTTCCTGCCGCAGTAGAACCGGTGGGCGCCGAACACCCCGAGGAAGAACGCCAGCAGGAAGGCCGGCAAGACCAGTCGATCGGACTCGTTCGCCGGTGGCACAACTGGACGCCTCACCGCCCGCGGCGCGATCCGGACTCCGGGCAGGGTGCCGACCTCCTGCCAGACCGGGGCGCCTTCGATCCAGGCGAGATGGCTCGGTTCGATCCGTCGTGCCGCGAGCAGTGAGTTCACCTGCTCGACCGAATAGGGGCCGTAGTTCTGGTCCTGCTTGCGGACCAGGACGCGAAGCGCGCTCGTCATGGCGCGGCCTTACGCGACGGGATCGAAGTACCCGGAGTATCGCCACGGCAATCGGATCCGCCGAGCTCGAGGCGGCGTCGATCAGCGCAGCAGCTCGGCAAGACATCGGGTGCGCGGCCCCGACTCCCCGGGGCGAAGCATGGCGCAGCCGAGCCAGAGCCTCGCCAGTACCGGGTCACCGGCATGAAGTGCGGCGAAGCCCATTTCGGCGGCCTCCCGTGGCAGCACGTCGACCGGCTCGCAGGCGGTCATCGGCACGGTCGGGAAGGTCTGCCCGCGCCCGGCCTCGACGCGAAGCGTGATGCGGTCGGAGCGGCTGTCGACGACGCGACCGACCATCGTCCGGTCGGCCATCACGGCGCGCACGAGGCGATCCTTGTCGAGCGGTGCCGGCATCGGCCAGCGCGAAGGCTCGGCGGTGGCCGGCCCGTCGAGAAGTGACAGCAGTCCGGCTTCACGCAGCGCCATCGCCAGCTCGACCGCGGGCACACCTGCCCTCGCGGTCGCGACCATGGCCCGGGCAGCGAGCACACGACCTTCACGCAGCTCGCCCTGGATGTCCTCGCATAGCGAGCTCATGCCGGCGGCATAGTCGGATTGCAGGCTAACGAACCTGGCCCGCTGCCGATCGTCGAGGCGCACCGCGGACAACAGGTCCAGGGCCAGGCGGGCTTCGGCGAAGCGTTGGGTGACGATCCCGCGCGCGACCACCGAAGCCAGGCTGGCGAAGCGATCGGCGTCGAGCGGTGGCGCCTGC
>JAGQRA010000145.1 GCA_020425885.1 Planctomycetota bacterium
CGAGAACATGACCGACTTCAGCCAGGTCGAGGTGCGGCTGCGGCCCTATCGGGTCAGCACCGGCAAGCTGGGCCCGCCGCAGATCTGGAAGCCCGGTGGCCGCGATGTCGTGCTGAAGATCCAGCTGGCCGACAACCTCCGCAACGAGATCGAGCGCCGGCGCCGCGCCGTCCGGCCCGGTGATCTCGACGGTCGCGCCAAGTTGGTCGAGTGGTTGCTCGAGAAGGCTCGCGAGGAGGTTTCGGTCTACAAGGATGCGCGAGCTCAGGCCGATCTCTATGCCCAGGAGTCCGGCAACAACCTCGACGGCATCCGCCTGCAGCTGCGCGTCGTCCGCGCCGAGGGCGCCCTGGCCGACGAGTTCGCGCTGCTCGACGGCATCGACGCCCAGAATCGCGAATCGGCGGTGCGCTACGTCGGCCTCGGCCGGTTGTCGGCGCGGCTCGGATTGTGGCAGGACGCCGAACGCGATCTGCGCAAGGCCGTGGTGCTCGGGGCGCAGGATGCACACGCCCATGCGGCCCTGGCGGAGTTCCTGCTCGGTCGCGGTCGCACCCGCGAGGCCGTGGCGGCGGCCAACGCCGCCAAGCGCACGTTCGGCAGCCTGCTCGATCTGGGCGACAAGGCCAGCGCGGTGAAGGTCATCGTCGGCTGCTTCCTGGCGGTCGGTGACCTCGAGTCGGCCAAGGCCGCGCGGGCCTTGGTCTCGACCGGTGAGTCCTACCTGCTCGATGGGGCCATCGCCTACGCCGAGGGTGACGTCGATGCGGCCCTGCTGGCCTTCCGCCGCGGCAACAGCGCGACCGAATCCGGCGCGGCATCGCGCGGCGAGGCCAAGCTCGGCGAGGCGGCCTGTCTGTTGCGGGCGGGGCAATGGCAGGAAGCGCACGACGTGTTGCTCGGCGTGCACGATGAGCGCCCGCTGCTCAGGCACCGGGCGGCGGCCGGCCTGGCGTTGCTCTATCAGAAGATCGGCGAGTTCGAGCTGGCCGTGACCTGGGCCGACCGGGCGCTCGAGGCGAACCCGCAGTTCGCCTACGCCCAGTACCTTCGCGGTCGCGCGCTGCGGTTGTCGGGGCAGTACGCCGGCGCCGAGGAGGCCTTCAAGGCGGCGCTGCAGCTGAACGACGACTTCGGTCACGCGATCCTCGAACTGGCGACGCTCTACGCCACCAGGGCAGAGAACGAGTTCGGCCCGGATCAGGATCGCCTGATCCGCGACGCGATGAAGTACGGCGATCGCGCCGTCGCGTTGTCGCCGCTCGAACGGCCCGAGCTGCTGCAGTTCCAGGGCATGCGGCACTTCACCGCCCGCGACCGGGTCGGATCGATCGCGGCCTTCTCCAAGGCGCAGCAGGCGGCGAGCCTCGATGCCGACAAGCTGTTCGCCAAGGGCGCGCTGGCGGTCGTCGACTACAGCCGCGGCCGCGTCGACGACGCCCGCGCGGTGCTGCTGCGCATGGTCGAGGACCTCGGCAAGGACGACCCGGTTCGGGTCTGGGCCGAGTCGACCGTCGATGCGATCGACCTGCACGCGCAGAAGGAGAAGCTCGAGGATCGCTTCGAACGACGCGACCTCGGCAGCACCTGGCCGACGGAGCACTACGCCGGACTGGTCGTCAAGGTCGATCGCGGTCGGCTGGTGTTCGAAGGCACGCTGTCGCGCAACGCCGAGAACGAGGTCTGGGCCGAACGGGCGTCGGCGGTGAAGAAGGCGATGAACTTCCTGGCCGTCGGCGTGACGATGCAGCTCAGACCCGATCACGCTCCCACCGGCTTCGTCGGGCTCAGGATCACGACCCAGCAGGGGTCGACCGGTCGCACCGACAGCAGGATCGAGGTCGGAGTGCGCGATGGGCAGCCGACGGTGGCGATCATCGACAACAAGCAGCCGGTCGATCGCCCCGAGGTCGATGTCCCGGACTTCGACCCGGCGGGCGAGCAGGACCTCGAGCTGCGTGTGTTGCCGCGCGGGGACGACCAGGGGCGTTCCTTCCTGTTGCAGGTCTCCTGGAACGGCCGCGTGATTCATGTCCGCGAACTCAAGAGCCTGAACGGCGCCGTCCAGAGCGAGCTCAAGACCGTGCTGTTCGTGCAGGGCAGTCGCGGCGGCAAGGTCGACGTCGCCTTCGACAACTACCGCCTCGAGCGCAAGAAGGAATGATGACCATGTCGCCAAAGCCCGCCGACCGCCGCCGTGGCGGCATCGCCTCGGCCGGTTTCACCCTGATCGAGCTGATGATCGTGATCGCGATCCTCGGCCTCCTGGCCGCGGTGCTGCTGCCCAACATCATCGGCACGCAGGACGCGGCCGGCGAGGCGGCGACCCAAAGCACGTTCATCCGCTGCGAGAACGCGCTCGAGGCCTTCGCCCGCGTCCACGGCTACTTCCCGCCCGACGACCTGCAGCATCCCGAGAAGGACAAGCAGCCGGACTGGAAGCCCGACAACGGCAAGAACACTTCGATCGAGTCGTTCCTCGCCTTCGTCAGCCTGTCGCGCAGGGGCGGTTCGGACTTCTCCGATCTCGGCTCTGCGCTGTCGAATACCGATGCCGATCAGAACGGCGCCGAGCTGCCGCTGCTGCACCGCAAGGACCGGCCCGAGGTCGTCGATGCCTGGGGTACTCCGCTGGCCTACTTCACCAAGTTCTCGATGGAACGGGCACAGACCGTGATCAGCACCGACGGCATGCCGCAGGAGGTCCGGGCCCATCGCGGCGACGGTGGCAACGTCCTCGGTGCCGGCAAGTGGCAATTCGTGAGCGCCGGCAAGGACAGAACTTTCGGCACGGACGATGACCTCGTCTGGCCGCAGAACTAGAGGAGCTGATCGGCCCGCCCCGAAGGTCGACACCGCGATGTTCCACCACGACGCCAGACTGCCGAAGCGCCCGTCCGCAGCCGGGTTCACTTTGCTCGAGATGATGGTCGTCTGCGGCGTGCTCGCCGTGCTGTTCGGCCTCGGCATCGGCTATCTGGGCAAGACCGACCCGTTCGCCGTCGCCGATTCGGTGCTCGCCGGCGAGATCCGCGCCGCCCAGTTCACGGCGCGGGCCGAGGGGCTGCCGACCGAGGTGCTGGTCCGGCCCGGAACGGACACCGCCCCGGTCGCGACGGTCCGATCGCGGCTGCTCGAGGCGATCGCGTCGTTCCATTTCGAGCCGCGGGAGCAATTCCTCGACGCGAGCCTGCAGCCGCAGCTCGGCGGCAGCGCGGTCGAGCAGGGCCGGTTCGGCCACGCCCGCCGCAACCAGGCCGGCGACAACGCGCCGGTGCTGCGCTGGGCGGCGCCGAAGACGGTCGTCGATTTCCGCTCCGGGCTCGCGCTGCGCGTCGACCTGTTCCTCGAGTCGCGCGATCCCTGCACCGTGCTGCGCCTCGGTGGCGTCGTCGACCTGCGCCTCGAGGACGGCGGCAGGCCGCGGGCCCGCCTGCGTCTCAGCGGCGGCACCGCGCAGGCGTCGGCGGTGGCGACGCTGAAGAGCGAGATCGCGCTGCCGCTGCGGCGCTGGTGCACGCTCGACATCGCCTGCGACGGCAGCGAATTCTGGTTCACCCTCGATGGCCGCGAACTGGCTCGGGCCGCGGCCGATGGCGAACCGCTGCAGGGCGAGAACGACGTCCTCGACGTCTCGCCCGGCGATCAGCCGGTTCCGGGTATCGTCGATGAAGTGCGGGTCTTCGCCTACGCCTTCGGTCCGACCCAGCTGCTGCCGGTCGAGCTGCAACCGGATCATCCCTATCGCATCGCCTTCGACGGCCGCGGCGAGCCGATGACAGAGACCGAGGTCAAGTGGCTGACACCGGAGGAGCGACCATGAAGCCGACCGAGTTGCAAGAAGCCGGGATCGCCTTGCTGGCCGTGTTGTTCGCCCTGACCCTGCTCATGCTGCTGGCGCTGCCGTTCGGCGCGTCGATGTCGGCCGGCGCCGACGCCGCGATGCGCGAGGTCGAGGCCGCCCGCGCCACCCAGCTCTCGGCCAGCGTGCGCGACCTGCTGCTCGCCGATGCGTCGTTGTCGCATCCGCTGTTCGACGAGACGCCGACCTTCGACGACCTCATGGAGTGGCCCGATTCGGTCCACGTCCCCGACGGCATGAAGGCGTTGCTCGACGATGGCCGCGTCACCGTCGGCGGCAGCGTCGAGGATCTGCAGCGCCGGATCGCGCTGGACTCGATCTCGCCGCTGGTCCTCGCCAACCTGATCGGCACCGCGGCGCGCCTGACCGAGCAGCTCGAGCCGGATGCCACCGCGATGCAACTCGACTCGGTCGACGCGCTGCCCGAAAGCGGCTACGTCTGGCTCGCCAACGAGCTCGTCTTCTACGGCCAGAAGGACGGCAACCGACTGGTCGGGCTCGAACGCGGGCAGTTCCTCGACCTCGGCTTCAGCAAGCCTGCCGAGACCTACGACGTGCAGGCCCTCGTGCTCGACTACCGTTGCGTGCTGGCCGCGGCCTGGCCGTTCATGGGCCGCAGCGGCAGCGTGACGACGCGCAAGCCGTACGCCGAGGTGACCGAGCTGGCCGAGGTCGCCAGGGCCGGGATGGGGGCCTTCACGCAGGACGAACTGGACCGGTTCGCCGCCGCGATCGAGGCCTCGGGATCGGCGCATACCGCGGCGACCTGGGGTCGGCCCGAACGCGTCTTCAACGGCATGGCCGCCGGGCTCTCGCGCGTGCTGCGCGTCAAGTCGGCGCTCCATGTCGGCCCCGGCAGCACGGTGCGGCTGCGCAGCCTGGCGAGCGGTGCCGTCGAGTACGGGCTGGTGATGACGGTGTCGAACGAGCGCAACCCGACCGATCTGATCCTGCCGTCGGTGTTCAACCTCGGACTGTTGATGCCGGTGTCGCAGGATTTCCCGGCCGGTGACACGACGGTCGAGCCGCTCGTGCCGCCGCCGCTCAACATCAACACCGCGGCGCGCGAGGTGCTGCAGGCCGTGTTCGAGGACGTGCGCCGAGCGGCGGATGTCTTCATCCACGATCCCGACGCCCGCCAACGGGCCACGCCGCCACGGGCCTGGAGTCGCAGCGAGGCCGCGACGCTCGCCGACGAGGTCATCGCCCTGCGCGCCGAGCAGGGCGGGGCGCCGGGTCAGGGTCCGTTCACCGGTTGGCAGGACTTCGTCGAGCGCATCATGAAGCCTCGACTCGAAGCAGCCAGCAACCGCGAGGAGAAGTCGCGGCTGATGTACTTCTATCGCAACCTGCGCACCGGGCGCGATTCGGCGATCGAGATGGGGACGCTGCCGATCTGCTTCGACAGCGGACCGTGGGTCCGGATCCGCGCCGCGGCCAGCCTCAAGCGCAGCCGCGTCGCGCCCGGCGTCGCCGCCCGCCACGAACGCAACGTCCTCGCCGCCGCGGTCCCCGGCTACCGGCTGGAGCATGCCTGGAAGACGCAGCGCGACTTCGAGGAGGCCTTCGTGCTCGATCGTCGCGCGCCGTACTGGACGACGACTCCGATCAACCTCGGCGCCGTCCTGCCCGGCGACCTCGGCAACGATCCATCTGGTCGCTACTTCCCGCACCTGCTGGCGATCGCCTTTCCCGAGCTCGGCTTCGGCGCGCCACGCTATGCCGCGACGGACGAGGTCGACGCCGGCGTCGAACCCGGCACGGCGATGGCCCGCCTCGGCAACTGGCGGATGCAGCCGGTGCCGATGCACGCGGCCGATTCGTTCGCCGAGGCGCAGAGTCCGCATGGCCACGATCTGTCGCGCGATGGCCCGTTCCTGATGGTGAACACCGGACCGTCAACACCGGGCGGGACGCCGAAGGGTGGCAGCGGCCGGCACGACGGCATCTCGTTCCCGTTCAGCGTCGGCGGTGGCTTCATGGGGCGGTTCGCGACCCAGTTCTGGCTCGAGCCGCAGACGCTCGAAGGCGTGACCGTGTTCGACCACAGCGACGGCGATCCGAATCGCAATCGGTTCGCGTTGCACGGTCGCGATGGCAACCTCGTGCTCGAGCTGATCGACGAGGCCGGACTCGATCCGGATCCGAGTCAGTCGCCGGCCGGCGTCGAACGCACCGCCAACGAGCTCGTGCTGCCGCTCGCCGAGCTCGGACTGCCGGCCGACACGCCGGTGCACTGCAACCTGTCGGCGATCTCGGGGCGGCCGCTCGGCACGTCGATGCACATCGACGGCAAGCCGCGTGGCAAGGCGAAGTACGTCACCTACCTGACGGCGCCGATCGACTCGTTCGATCCGACCCTCAGCAACAACCAGGGCGTGCCGGGGCGACCGGGCAACGATCGCTACATCGACATCCAGGTCGAGGACACCGAGGGCTTTCCGCCGGTTGGCACGATCCGCATCGGCACCGAGCTGTTCGACTACACCTCGATTTCGGGCAACTCGTTCCAGTGTCAATGGAACGACTCGACCGGCGGCCGCGGCGCGCGCCAGGTCTCGCGCGAGCACCGCCCCGACATCCCGGTCGACTCCGAGGGCAAACCGACCGTCGACATCAACGATCTGCAGGCCCAGGGCATCAACATCGACGTCTTCCCGGAGCATCCGGCGGGGGCCAAGGTCGAGCTCTACGGCTACTCGACGGCGGTGGCGCCGGACTCGCCGATGATGGTCGGCGAGACCGGGCTGGCGCAGGCGATCGGCGGTTGGGCGGTGGCGCGCGCGTTCCTGAGCAGCGGCAAGCGCGCGATCAATCTCGAACCGCAGGGCCGGCCGCCGATCCGGATCGGCGAGGGCATCGACGAGACCTGGACCGGTGACATCGATCTGGCTGATCCGCTGCCGCTCGTCGATCGCAAGTACCCGCCCGACGAGGCCCGTGCCGAGTTCGCCGACGCGTTCCCGCAGGGTGGCGGCTATGCGCTACTGATCCAGGAGCGGCTGTCGTGGATCACCGACCCGGCGCTCGGCGTCCAGGACATGGAGGAGACCGGCGGTATCGAGGTGATCAAGTACTCCTCGCGCGACGGCACCAAGCTCAAGGACGTGCAGCGGGCCCAGGTCGTGCCGGGCGACGACAAGCACATCTCGTCGTCGCTCTACGACGGCACCGCGCGCAAGTTCGTCTGCGACTGGGTCGATTGGCCGTGGAACGTGACGGTGCAGGACGTCTGGTTCGATGACCTGCCCGGCCTGATCCTGTGGATCGTGCCGATCAGCTTGCCGGTGCAGAGCACCCAGGTGTTGTGGGATCCGCAGACCACGGGCCTGTCCGAATGGGTGCAGCTCTACCCGAAGGGCGGTGATCCGAGCGACACGGAATGGGTCCGCTATGACGCGCTGATGGCCGGCAGCAACCTGATGCGCGGCAACCGCGCCGCCTGGCGGAGCATCTACAACGTGCTGACCGCAGCGAAGACGCAGCCGCAGATCCAGATGGGCCAGCTCGGTTCTTCGGGTGGCAGCGTGCGTACCGTCGAGCCGCCATGGAAGGCGGTCGAGGAGACCAAGGGCTACATCGGCTACGTCCCGAAGCTCGAATCGGAGTTCCCACAGGTCTACTGGGCCCGCGATGCCCTGAGGTTCCGTGGCGACACGATGCGCGACTTCTACGAGGAGGGTGCCAACAAGACCTCGTCGCATCCGCAGACCAACCCGGTCGTGACTCAGTGCCAGCGGTTGGACATGAGCCGCTGGGGCAACTACAGCGCGTTGTCAGGGCGGCTCGGGCGCCACGATCGTGTGGCCCTCGTCGCCGGCTCGCGCGCCTCGGGCACGACCCGGCCCGACGTCGAGTGGCACACGGTCAACTGGGTGTCGCGCCGCTTCGACAGCGACAACCTCGCCGCCAACGCCAATCCCGCCGAACGGCTCGGGCCGTTCCCGTTCCAGCTCGTGGCCTTCACCGACGGGGTCCGGGGGCAGTTCATGGGGCCGCCGCTGGGGCAGCAGTACGTCGACCCGCGCGGCATCGATCGCATCGTCAAGTTTCCGAGCGGCGAACTGCCGGCCGCCTACTGCGACAACGTGCCGATCGGCAGCGGCGTCAACAACCAGAGCCCGGCCACCGGTTTCGTCGACGAGGTCGAGGTCGTGGCGCACACGCTCGACGGCCTGATCCTCAGCGAGGCCTGCAATGCTTCGGCGCAGAGCTTCGTCGCCCACGACAACCTGACGCTCGAGCCCGACGGCGTGCGCTGGTGGGGCATCAACAAGGCCGATCAGTATCCGACGACCGGCGGGTTGGTGATGATCGATGACGAGATCCTGGCCTACAAGGATCGCAGCGACGGCCAGTTCACGGTGGCGACCAACGGCCGCGGCATGCTCGGCACCGAGGCCCGCGATCACGACCGCGGCGCGCACGTGCTGTTCCTGACCAATCGCCCGGCTGCCATCCTCACCGCCAACGTCCAGGGCCGCGACGAGATCCTGCCGGTGCAGGCGATGGGGGCGCTGCCCGAACGTTGCGGCACCGTCGCCCTCGGCCAGGAACTGCTGCACTACAGCTGGGTCCGCATCGTCGGCGATCAGGCCCAGCTCGAGATGCCGCGCTGGTATCCACCCGGCGAACACGGCACCAGCTCGCTGGCGCGCGGTCTGCTGCGCGGACGCTACGGCACCACGCCGGGGTCGGGCAGTTCGGGCGAGGCCGTCGTGCAGTGGCCGTTCCGCTACTGGGATCGCTACGCCGAGAACTCGGATGATCCCGAGCTCGGCTACTTCCAGCTGACGACCACCGCCGCGCCGTCCTACTTCCGCACCCTGACCTGGCGCGAGCAGGTGCGTGACGACACCGTCGACGTGGTCTGCCTGGCCCGGACCGACAGCCGCGCACCATGGGAGGCCGATCCGGTCGAGACGCCCGGGCTGTGGCGCTTCACGCGCAATGGCGACGACGAGAACCCGCGGCTGTTGTCGGCTCAGGGGTCCCGTCTCGAGATCCGCTTCGCGACGATGTACCTGCCGGGCTGCTTCGACATGGTGACGATGACGGCGCACGGCTGGAAGACCACGGCGCACGTCTCCCAGGTGACGGTCGATTACGAGGGCGAGTCGCGCATCTTCGACGAGAGGATCACGTTGCGATGAGTGCACCTCGACAGCGGACCGAGTCAGGGTTCACCCTGCTCGAATTGGTGGTCGTGATGGGCATCCTGTCGGGCTTCCTGGTCATGCTCGTGCAGCTCGTCGATACCGGGCTGCAGCTGTTCGCCGAAGGCGAATCGGGCCAGCGCTACGCCGATGCCACCAGCCGGGCGCAGCGCTGCATCAGCCGCGAACTCGGCGCGCTGCGCGGCACCGCCAGCGGCCGTGACCGCGACACCATCGACGACCGGCTGCTGGTGCAATGGCTGCCGATCGGACTGCCCGACCGCCCCGAGCGCGGGGCGACCAAGGTCCAGGTGCTGCGCGCCGCCGTGCAGCTGCCGCCCGATCGCGAACTCGAGTTGCTCGAGGTGATGCTGCTGGCGCGACTGCTCGAAGAGGAAGGCGAGCTCGACGAGGCCATGGCAGCCGAGCGACTCGCGGCGATGCGCGCCACCGAGCCGCTGCGCGGGATCGGCAACATGATGCTGCTGCCGTGGCGGCAGGAGGGTGCGGACGATGCCTTCCTCGAACTCCGCGCCGGCTGGTTCCTGCCCGGACAGAAGGTCCGCATCGACGAGCGGCGATTCCAGGACCCGTTCGACGTGCTGGTGCCGGGCACGCCCGAGCTGCCGGCCCTCGTGGTCTTCGACAACACCACGCCGATCCTGCGCGATCTGCTGCATGTCGAGTTCGAGTTCTGGTCGCAGCGGACCAGGACCTGGCGTCAGGGTGGCGGGCTCGCGAGCGGCGGGGCCGGACCGGAGACGATCTGGGACAGCAGCCGCGGCGGCTGGCTGGTCGACGAGGCGACCGGCGGCGTCTTCGCCCTCGACCGCGGTCCGGCGAGCTTCCGCGATCCGACCGATGACATCCAGCCGCACGCGATCCGGGTGCTCTGCACCGTCGCCGCGCCGCCTGACCAGGCGGCCGAGGGGCTGCTCGCACGCAGCCTCGGCGCCGACGACCAGACGCTGGTGCTCGTCAATGGCGATCATTGGCCGGGGCCGGCCGAGGGCGGCTGGCTCAAGATCGGCGGCGAGTGGATGCACTATGATGAGCTGCGCGGTGACCGCTTGACCGGGCTCAGGCGCGGTCAACGGCTGACCAAGGCGCGCGAGCATGCCGCCGGAGTTCGTGTCCACCACGGCAAGGCGATCGAGTTCGTCATCCCCCTGGCTCACGCGAAGGACGACTGGAATGGCTGACCGTAGAGGCAACCCATCCGCCGCCGGCTTCACGCTGGCCGAGATGTTGGCCGCGCTCGGCATCCTGCTGGTCGGCATCGTGGCATTGCTCGGGGCCCTGGGGTCGAGCGTCGGGCAACGGCGAACGACCGACGCCCGACTGGCGGCGACCGCGGCCTGTGACTACGCCGTGATGCGCGTCCGCGAGGAGGCGACCCGACTGACTGCCGCGGCCGAGTCGGATCTCGACCTCGAGCTGGTGGCGCTGCAGGATCAGAGCGTGCCCGGTTTCGAAGGCATGACCTGGTCGGCGACGACGACCGTCGATGACATGCGCCCGGACATCTGGCTGGTCAGGATCGAGATGCGATGGCTCGAGGAGGGGGAGGACAGCTCCGAGGTCTTCCTGCGCATCCTGCCGAAGAGCCTGCCGCTCGGCGCCCGGGTCCGCCGTTTCCGCGAACAGGCCGAGCAGACTTCCGAGAGGTGACCGATATGAACATGCGTAGCTGCTTCCTTTCCCTGATCGCCGCGCTGGCGTCGGTCGTCGCCCTGCCGGCGCAGACCATCCAGCTCTCGGAGGGCTCGCTGCTGCTGGCGTCCGTCGAGGATGCCAACGGCGATGGCCTGCGCGTGCGGCGGCTCGACAACGGTGGCGTCCTCGAGCTGCGCTGGAACCAGCTGTCGGCGGCCTCGGCGCTGCAGATCAAACGCAAGTTCGATCTCGCCGGCGAGGTCCAGGACGAGGTGCTGGCGCGGGCCGACGAGGTCGACTACCTCGTCAAGGGCCAGAAGCAGAGCGTGCTCGGCAAGATCGTACGGCAGAACACGACCGAGGTGGTGGTGCGCAAGCGCGGCGTCGACTACAGCATTCCGCGGGCCGAGATCGTCGGCGGCCGCACGCTCGACGTCCCGGTGGCGCAGATCTACACCAAGGACGAGTGGTACGCGTTGCGGCTGGCAGAGCTGAAGGACCCGAGCCTGGCCGATCAGCACGTCCTGATGGTCGAGGACCTGATCAAGGTGCGCGACTACCAACACGCCGGGGAGCATCTGCAGAAGGCCACCGAGCTCAAGGCGAACTCGCGCGACCCCGACAAGATCGACACCCTGAAGGCGAAACTCGACCGCTACAAGGAGGCGGCCAAGGAGCGTGAGCTGCTCGACCAGATCCAGGCCTGTCGCAGCCGGGGCACGCTGGTCGAGTTCGAGAACGGCGTGAAGCTCATCGCCGAGTTCGAGTCCACATTCTCGAACTCGAGGCTCAAGGCCGAGTTCGACGTCGAGAAGACCCGCTTCACCGCGGCCCGTCAGCGGTTCTACGCGCAGAAGCTCGCCGAGTACTACCGCCGTTCGATCGGCGTCCTGGCCGAGAAGAAGGTCAGTGAACCCGGCATCTCGCTGCAGGCGGCCCGGGACTACGCCGAGAATCAGATGACCGACGATCTCATGGAACGCTGCGCCCAGCAGTTCCGCATCGAGGTCGACGAGGCGCGGACACTGTGGGCCGATCGCGCCAACTATCCGGTCGGCAAGCGGACCGAGCACTTCTCCTACAGCGTCGGTTCCTGGGTCCTCGGCGAGGAGGCGATCATGAAGGACACCAACGCGCAGAAGCAGAAGGACCAGCAGAAGGGCGCACAGCCGGCTCAGAACGGCAACACCCGCCAGATCCAGAAGATCGCGCAGGCCATGAAGCAGGCCCTCGAGCGCCGTCGGGCCGCTGGCCAGGGCAACCAGGGGGCTGCCGAACAGACCGAGGATGACTGGTGGGCCGACGCCAATCGTGCCGAACGGGCAGGGTGGCTGCGCGCCTACTACGCCGAGTCCGGCGGTCAGCTCGTCGTCACGTTCGCCACGGTGTCGCCCTGCATCGCCTGCTACGGGCAGGGCACCGTGCCCGAGGTGAACTCGGAGGGCAAGCTCGTACGCACGCCGTGCTACCTCTGCCACGACACCAAATACATGCGCAGCTTCAAGGCCTATTAGTGAGGTCTGCGGCGCTGGTCCTCGCGGTGTTGGCCGCATGCGCCGGCAGCGGTGCTCGACGCCTGACGACCGGCGAACCGACGCCTACCGGCACGGCGGTGGAGACGCCGGCCGCGAACGGGGACCGGGTCACCTTCGTCGACCAGCAGGCGGTCGCGGTGACAGGACTCGGGCCCGAGATCCTGCTGCCCCCCGAAGGCGACAGCGATGCCGTGGTGGCGCGCGTCGGTTCGCTCGAGCTGCGCCGCAGCCACGCGTTCGCCAGGTTCCTGACGGCGGATCCGAAGATCGCGCTACAGGTCGTCGATCAGCTCGTGTTCGACGTCCTGGTCGCCCGCCATGCCCGCGAGTACGGGATCATCGTCCAGCCGGAGAGGGTCGACCAGCTCACGCAGGGCGAGGAGCAACGCATGAAGCGGCAGGTCGAGTCCGAACTCGGCGGCGACATGGACTTCGGTACCTACGTCTTCCGCATGTTCGGCATGCGGCTCGACGAGTGGCGCCGGACGCTGCGACTGCGAACGGCGCAGCGGCTCTACCATGGCTATGTGATCCGCTACCTGGCGTTGCGCGAGGATCGCGTGCGAGTGCGGTACATCGTGCACCGAGACCGCTCGGTGGTCGCGGAGGCGGTGGCGAAGGTGCGCGATGGCGCCGACTTCGCGACCCTCGCCTTGCGGTTGTCGGAGGACGGCCGGCGCGACGGTGGCCTGTTGCCGGCATTCGGCAAGAGCTTCCCGAGTCCGGTCACCGAAGTCGCCTTCACGCTGAGCAAAGGCGGTGTGTCCGATCCGTTCGAGCGCCAGGTCGCCGGCGAGTCCCGCTGGTTCACCGTGTACTGCCTCGATCGTCTGGCGGGCAGGGACGAACCGTTCGCCGCGGTGCAGGCCGAGATCGATCGCGAACTCGCCGCCAATCCGTTGACCCAGGTCGAGGCTTCGGCGTACGCACTGCTGTGGCGAGAGTCGATCGAACCGGCCGAGCAGCCGGTCGATATCAACCGATGACAACTCGGTATGCGTCGGGTAGAAACATGCGACCATGGACGACATCTCGCGCGAGCCGACGCCGGACACCACTACGGGTCGCCCCGTCAAGGGCGATGAGAAGGGGCCGCAGGAACTGCTCGTGTTCGAGCGCAGCCAGCTGCGAGAGGATCTCGTCGTGAAGCAGCGCGAGGACGCCTTGGCCCGGGCGGGCGACGGCGATCCCGAGAGTGAGGTCGACGCCGGCGCGAGCCCGGTCGAATCCGGCGCCGCGAACGAGCATGACGCCGAACTCGACGAGGCCGGCATCATGCCCGAGCAGCTGGCCGAGGCGCTCGCCGAGGAGGCGTCGGTCGCCGAGATCGAGACGGAGTTCGCCGACGACGAGGAAGGTCTGCCCGCCGTCCCCGAGATCCAGGACGCGGACGAGCTGTCCAACTACGTGTTCGTGTTGATGCTCTCCTCGCGCGAGGGGTTGTCGTTGTTGCGACTCGCCCGCGCCTGCAACACGACGCAGAAGCTGGTCGAGGAGGCGATCGGCCTGCTGCAGCAGAAGCTGCACGGTCTCGGTCTGCCGGTCGAGCTGTCGCGCACCGGTGACACGGTGAAATGGCTGGCCCGCGACACGACGTTCCCTTTCCTGCAGCGGCTGCGCGGCGTCAAGAAGCTCGAACGGCTGTCGCCGGCCGCGCTCGAGACGCTCGCCGTCGTCGCCTACCGGCAGCCGGTGATGCGCAGCGAGGTCGAGGCGATCCGCGGCGTGAAGGCCGGGCCGATGCTGCGGACGCTGCTGCAGCACAAGCTGATCCGGATCAGCGGCCGCGCCGATGTCCCCGGCAAGCCGCTGCAGTACGGGACGACCCAGCAGTTCCTCGAACGGTTCGGCCTGGCTTCGCTGCAGGAGCTGCCCAGCGTCAAGGAATGGAAGAACCTCGGCTGAGGCCCGAGGGAGGCGTCCCTTGCAATGTCGGGCTCGACATCTAGACTGCTTGCCGAATTCGTGTCCCGTTCGTCTAGTCCGGCCTAGGACCCCAGATTTTCATTCTGGTAACAGGGGTTCGAATCCCCTACGGGATACCAGCTTCGGGTGCCCGATGCGAACTTCGCGTCGGGCGCCCTTTTTCGTGATCGGACATCGATCGTGACCGGCTCGGATGGTCAGCAAGGACATCACGCGGGCGGCGAGGGGACCGCGCCGTCGGACCTGCTGAGTCTGGTTCGTGCCGCCGAGGCGGCGATCGCCTCGACGCCGTTGCTGACGGTCGGTGAGGTCACGTTGACGGCACGGCAGTTCCGCGAACGGGTCGAGGCGCTGGCCGCGGGGTTGCTCGCGGCAGGGCTCGGCCCGGGCCAACGCGTCGCCGTGTTGCTCGAGCGATCGGTCGAGGAAGCGGTGGTGCTGCTGGCCGCTGCCGCCGCTGGCGGGATCGCCGTGCCGTGTGGCGGCAAACTGAAGGACGACCAGATCGGACACCTGCTGCGCGATTCCGACCCGTGGGCGGTGGTGACGAGCAGGACCCGGTTGCTGGCCTTGCGCGAGCCACGGTCGGTGCTGCATGGCCGACGCGTGATCGCGGTCGGTGACGGCCCGATGCCGGTCGCGGCCGAACCGTACCACGGTCTGCGTGGCGATCCGGCGATGCTGCGGACGCCGGCTGCCGATGCGGCCGCAGTCCTGCTCTATACCAGTGGCAGCACCGGCCTCGCCAAGGGAGTCGTGCAGACCCACGGCAACCTCACCTTCGGCGCCCGTGTCGTGGCCGACATGCTCGGGCTGCGAGGATCCGACCACCTGCTCGCCGTGCTGCCGATCAGCTTCGACTACGGGCTCAACCAGCTGCTGTCGGCGCTGCATGTGCCGTGTCGGATCACCGCCGCCGACCATCTCGGCACCGGCGAACTCGCCGAGCAATTGCTGCGCGTCGAGCCGACCGGCCTGGCCGGCGTGCCATCCCTGTTCCACGAGATCGCCCGCGGACTACGGAGCGGCGTGCTCGATGCCCGGCACGGGCGGTCGCTGCGCTACCTGACCAACAGCGGCGGGGCGCTGCGCCGGGCCGACTCGGCGGTGCTTCGCGCCGCCTGGCCGCACGTTTCCCTGTTCGCCATGTACGGACTGACCGAGGCCTTCCGCAGCGCGTACCTGCCGCCGTCCGACTTCGATCGTGTGCCCGAGTCCTTCGGCCGTGCGATCGAGGGCGTCGAGCTGCTGCTCGTGGAGCCGGCCACGGGCAAGGTCATCACCGGTCCGGGGCAGGGCGAGCTGGTTCATGCCGGGGCGCTGGTGGCGAAAGGATACTGGAACAACCCGGAGGCGACCGCCGCGCGGTTCCGTCCCGATCCGCGTGGCTGCGCCGGCACGGTGGTCTACTCGGGCGATCTGGTCCGTCGCGACGCCGAGGGCTTGCATTGGTTCGCGAGCCGCATGGACCGGTTGCTCAAGGTGCATGGCCACCGCGTATCGCCGGACGAGGTCGCGGGTGTGTTCGCCGGCATGCCCGGCGTCGGTGAGGTCGCGGTGTTCGGCGTCGACGGCGAGGCCGCCGGGCATCGCATCCATGTTGCCATCGCCGGCGATCCTGACCACGCCTCTCTCCGCGACGGACTCTGGCGGCGGGCCCGGGCCCGGCTGCCGTCGTACATGCTGCCGGCCGGCATCCACGTTCTGACCTCGCTGCCGCACAATGCCCATGGCAAGGTGGACGAGGCCGAACTGCGACGGACGATCCTGCCATGCACCGACGACCGCTGATCGCGCAGCTCGAACGCTACCGGGCGCATTGGCCCGATGAGGTCGCCATCGTCGATCGCTTCCTGCGGTTCGTCGAGACGCACGACGACTGCCTGTTGCGGAGCTGTGGCGTCGGCCACATCACGGCCTCGGCCTGGATCCTGGATGCCGATCGCGACCGGGCGTTGCTCTGTCATCACGGCAAGCTGGGCCGCTGGCTCCAGCTCGGTGGTCACGTCGACGGTGAGGTCGACGTCGAGCGCGCGGCTTTGCGCGAGGCCAAGGAGGAGAGCGGCCTGCGGCAGCTGCGACTCGTGCCGTGGGCCGGCGCCGATCTCGTGCCCCTCGACCTCGATGTCCACCCGATCCCGGCCCGGGCTGACGAGCCGGCCCACGAGCACTGGGACGTGCGGTTCCTGCTTCGCGCGGCCCCCGGACAGCAGCTCGAGATCTCGGCCGAGTCGAACGACCTGCGCTGGTTTCGGCCCGAAGAGGTGGCCCTGGTGACGACGGAAGAGAGCGTGTTGCGGCTACAGCAGAAGGCTCGGCGACTGCGCGACGGTGGCGCGTTGCAGAACGGGCTGTAGTGCCGGGCCCGGTCGGTTCGAAGGAACTTCCATGACAACGGAGCAAGCGAACCACGACCGATCGGCGAACGTCGGCCGCACGCCGCGACGGCGGCGACCGGGTTGGCGCAAGGTGGCGATGATCGCGGTGCTGATGACGCTGGTCGGCACCGGCGCACGGTGGATCGGGCGTGATCGCGGCGCCGCCGGCCCGGCCTCGACCAACGATGTCAGCCGGGCGGCCGAGCGGGCGCCGATCACGGTCGCCGCGCCGCGAGAGGCAGCGCCGCCTGTCGCTGCCGCCGAGCCGGCGATCGCGTTGGCGGCACCGCTGCTCGAGACCGCCACCGCGGCCCG
>JAGQRA010000016.1 GCA_020425885.1 Planctomycetota bacterium
ACCTTGGCTGTCGGGCGGCGCGCCGAACGTCGCGCGGAACTCGGCCAGGTAGCGATCATCGCCTTGCAGCCGGCGCAGCGCGTCGGCGAGCGGCAGCGCCATCTCGTTCTGATCGGCGATCGGCTCGAGCACGAACGCCTCGAGCGACGGCGAGCTGCCGTCCCAGCGCTGCCGCGTGCCGTAGCCGCGGTTCCACAACGCCGGGGCATGACGCTTGGCCCGCTTGTCGCCGACCCCGGCCGGCAGCGGCTCGGGGCTGGCGAAGCCCGGCGCCGGATGACAGCTCGCACAAGAGACGGTGCGGTCGCTGCTGAGGATCGAATCGTGGAACAGCCGGCGGCCGAGCTCGAACATCGCCTGCGTCGGCTCGTAGCCCGCCGGCTTCGGCATCGGCGGCAACCCCGCCGGCGGTTTCTCGAGCCATGAGAACGAGGGCTCCTGCGCGACGAGCCGGAGTGCGAGCAAGAGGGCGATGGCGAGACGCAGCATGGCGGGATCCTACCCGGCCGCGCCGTCGACCGTGTCCGCGGCCCGCGTCTCTCAGCGGTTGGCGAAGCGCCAGGTCGAGCGGGTCCGGTACTCGTGCCCGGGTTCGAGGATCGTGTTCGGGAAGTGCGGGTGGTTGACCGAGTCCGGGAAGTGCTGGGTCTCGAGGCACAGCCCGCTGCGGTAGCCATAGACCGCGCCACCCTTGCCGATGCCGCCGACGTTGCCGTTCAGGAAGTTGCCCGAGTAGAACTGCAGGCCGGGCTGGTCGGAGAACAGCTCGAAGCCGCGGCCGTTCTCGACGTGGCGCAGGGTGGCGATGTGACGCATGCCGGTTCCCTGCAGCACGTAGTTGTGGTCGTAGCCCAGGGCCGAGGTGCCGTCGAGCGTCGCGATGCGCAGGCCGACCCTGGTCGGCTTCCTGAAGTCCAGGGCCCAGGTCACGGGCTCGATGGCGCCGGTCGGGATCAACGTGTCGTCGACCGGCGTGTAGCGGTCGGCGTTGATCCACAGTTCGTGATCGAGCACGGTCGCGGCGCCGGCGCCGGCGAGGTTCCAGTAGGCGTGGTTGGTGAGGTTGACCGGCGTGCGCGCATCGGTGGTGGCGCGGTAGTCGATGTGCATGCCTTCGCCGTCGAGGCGATAGGTGACGGCGATGTCGAGGTTGCCCGGGTAGCCCTCCTCGCCATCGCGGCTGCGGTAGGTGAAGCGAACGGCGGGGGAGGCGCCCGAGTCGATCACCTCGCCGGTCCAGTGCACCTTGTCGAGGCTGCGCTTGCCACCGCCGTGCAGGTGGTTCGGGCCGTTGTTCGTCGCCAGGTGGTAGGTGTAGCCGTCGAGCGTGAACTCGCCTTTGCAGATGCGATTGCAGACGCGGCCGGTGGTGCAGCCGAAGTACTGATTGGCCGACGACTCGTAGCCCGACACGTCGTCGAAACCGAAGACCACATCGGCCAGGGTGCCGGCCGGGTCCGGTGCCCGGACGGCGACGAGGGTGGCGCCGTGATCGGTGACATCGATCTCGAGCCGGTCGGCGCGCAGGGTCCACAGCGTCGCCGGCCAGCCGCTCTGGCTGATGCCGAAGGGACGCTGGGTGACGGACGTGGATGGCCGATGCTGCATGAGAGAACAAGCGGCGAGCGTCGCCGCGAGGAGAGTGGCGAGGGAGAGGGGTTTCATCGCGGCGGAGAGGCTACGCGGAAGGAACCGGGGAGCCAACGTTGGGAACGGAGTCCGCGGTTGGGGTGGGGCGATCGGTGGGCGTGATGCGCGGCTTCCCTTGGTCGCGGTCAGTCGCTACCGTTCGCCGCGTCGGGCCGTAGCGCAGTCTGGTAGCGCACCTGGTTTGGGACCAGGTGGTCGGAGGTTCGAATCCTCTCGGCCCGACCATCACGCGCCTGCACGGCGCGTGTCGGTCGAGCCGGCCGGTGTATCGCCGCATCCGCGCTGCGCGCGTCCGCAGCTGCAACGGCGAATCCCGGGCTCGACCTTAATCCCACTGACGAACGGCTTTGCCTGACCCGCCTCCGCGGTGGTGCGGCTCCGGAATCCGGTACTCGTACCGAAACAGGAACGGAGACGGACATGAAGCGAGAGCGCAAGGTGCCCAGCTACCGGCTGCACAAGCCGATCGCGCGGGCAGTAGTCACACTCGACGGTCATGAGCGATACCTCGGGATCCACTGCACCGAGGAGAGTCGCGAGGCCTAGCCCGGACTATTCACGAGCCGGGTGAATTTCGAGAGGAGGCTCGGGCGTACCTGAGGTTGCGAAGCCAACAGGAAGCCAAAGCGACTCCTCTCGAATGTGCAACCGTAACCGACAGTGTG
>JAGQRA010000146.1 GCA_020425885.1 Planctomycetota bacterium
AGCGGGGAAGAGTCGAATCTGGCATTGGTAGTCGGCAGACCATTGCTCCAGGACGAGAAGGTCCGATTGCCGTCGTTGTGGAACACCTGGGCATCGTCACCCACGACCGCGATGTCCGGCATGCCATCGCCATCGATGTCGCCCACCGCGACGTCGTGGATTCCCAAGTTCGGGAGCGGCAGGTTCGGGCCCGGTGTCCACCCGCCGTGCCCGTCGCCGAACAGCACGAGCCCAGGCAGGGCAAGGTCGAGGTTGCCGTCGCCGTCGAAGTCACCCGGCGCGCAGTTGTTGCAGGCCACCGGCACCGGAATCGCCGTCGAGTTCCACGCCGTGCCGTTCCAGTGGCAAGTCCACACCAGCCAGCTGGCAGGTGTGACCTCGGTGCCCAGGATCTCGTCGCGGCCGTCGCCGTCGACATCGCCCGCGACCACGAAGAGGAGGGCCGGGAGTCCCTCGGCTTCGACCATCGTCGGCGGTTCGGCGACCAAGGTAACCGTCTTGGCCTGGTTGCCGCCGATCAGCGCGAAGTCGGACTGCGGTGTCGTCCAGGTACTGCCCGTCTGAGTGACGAGCGCGACCTTGAACCTGGCGCTGGCCGGCAGCGATGCGGGAGCGAGCAGACGGACGGCGACCGAGGCGTTGAAGCTCTGGTTGTAGCCGTGGAACGAGGTCAGGTAGTGGCCAGGCTCGACGGTGAACAGCGACAGCACCGCGGGATCGTCGTGCACCACGCCCGGTGGAGATGCGGTCTGGTTTGGCACCCAGCTCGCGATCGTCACCCCGAGCGGAAGCTCGAGCACGCACCCGACCATGCCACCGTTCGTCGAGGTGGTGTCCTGGCCCCAGACCGTCACCGCGAACTCGTGGCCAGCCCAGACAGTGGCGGGCACGTCGAACAGGGTGAGCACAGGGCTGCACGTGGCGGCCGGCAGCACGAACAACGCGAGTGCGAGCAGGATCCTGGTCTTGCGCATGGGCTCCACCTCGTTTGGGACGGACGGATGCTACCAGGATCCACCTGGCTCGATCCTGCAGACGTCGGGGTGGCCGTCGTGTGACCCTCAATCCAAGTGGTCCCAATCCGCGGGCTGGATCACCGGAATTGCACCCCGCACCGGCATCGCCTTATCGCCGTGAAGCAGCCCTCTGCCAGGAGTGCCTCGAGCCCGAGGCTGGTCCGTTCGAGCGTCTGAGCAGGGTCGGTGCCGGGCTCGAGCTGCCGGCGCTGGTATCCTGACCAACTCATGAGGAGCGCCGCATTCGTATCTGCCTTCGCCTTCGTCGCCGCCGCCGTCTTCGGCCAGGACGATCCCGTGGCCGCCGGGCGCGCCGCGTTCCGACGGGCGAGTTCCGAGGCCGACAAGATCGCCGCGCTCGATGTGATCGCGAAGCCGACCGGAGCTGCCGAGGTCGCGGCTGTGATCGCGGCGCTCGGCGAGGGCCTGCGCGACGACAGCGTGGCCGTCCGGGTGCACGCGATCGGCCTGGTGGCGGCAGCATCGGATCGCGGCGCGGCGCTCGCCGAGTTGGTTGCCGGTTGCCAGGCATTGGCTTCGAGGTGGGAGCGGATATCGGTCGAGGATCGCCCCGAGCTCGGAACGAAGAAGCTGCCCGATCTCTTCGAGGACCCCGAGGGTTTCCGCAAGGCCATGGACGAGATGAAGGTGAATCTCGAGAAGCTGAAGACGTGGACTGACCGGCTCGCCGAGGAGAACCGGGTCGTCGAGAGCTACCTGCGCGCGCTCGCCGGGTTCGACGACGATCGCATGATCGATGGCTACGGGTCGCTGCTCGCGGTCACCGGCGTCGACGATCACGGCCGCGACATCGCGCGCGCGCTGTTCGCGCGGGAGACGCGGCTGGCGCTCATCACCGCGATCGAACCGCTGCGCGTGCAGGAGAAGCGGGTCGGTGAACTCGAAGACCGGGTGAACAAGATCCGCCGGACGAAGCCGGGTGCGCCACCGAAGAGCTGGCGTGGCAGGCGAGAGGCCTGGGCCGATCAGGAAGCCAAACGCATCGCGAAGCGGGTCGACGGCGCCCGGAAGAGCATGAGCAAAGCCGAAGGTGCAGGCCGCAGCTACGCCGACCTCCTGCGCACGCTGGCCGCGGAGCATGGCTTGCCCGAGCCGCCTAAGGACGAGCAGTTCTCGAGCTGGCGGGCGTGGGTGCAGCGCGCCGCCAAGGCGCTGTCGAAGTAGAGCGCCCCTTGTCCTTCTCCGACCACTTCCGCCGCGTCGAGCCATGCGACTGGCTCGACGACGACCGGCATCGGCGTCGGCGATCTCGCGGCTCGCCTGCTGGCCGTGCCGAACGGCAGCAACGTCAACCCGGGTGGCGTTCTGATTCGAGGGCAAAGTGCGATGACGACAGATCACGAGTTCAACTCCTGTCGAGAACGAGAGGCTCTACCCCCCGCCGGGCGCCAATGAGCACCAACGACAGCTGTCGGCTCGGGTCACCGACACGGTGGGCCTGCAGCGCCAGCAAGCCACCGGCGAGGGCAAATGGGGCCCGCGGCGCCGCGATCAGGAGCCGCACGTCGATCAACCGTGTCGCCCCCGCAGCGATCGCCATCGGCAAGCTCCAGGCCTCGCCTACGAGCGGGTCCAGCATCGGCGACGGCACCGCGAGGTCGAAGGAAGCCTGCGTCGTCAAGCCGCCGGCGAGGGCGACCGTCAGCATGTCGCCGAGCGAGACCAGTTCGTGCAGCAGGGCGGCGAGGTGCTCGTCTTTCTGGATGAGCTGAATCACGGAGAGCAACGTCACCATGCTGCGGAACGACGCGTCGATCTCCGCGGGCGAACAGACGTCCTCGAGGGGTCGGCCTTCGCATTCGCGCAACCGACGAATCTCGCGATAGCGTCCCGCCTGGGCGCACACACCGTGGAGACCATGGCAGAGGAAGTCGGCGGGCAACCAGAGCGTCGACGTCGCCGGCTCGGCACCGGGCGAGCAAAGATCGAGGACGGCCATCGCATTCCGCGACTCGTAGGTCCGCGGCGCGAGATCTTCCGGTGTGACCTCCAGAGACGTAACCGACGAGGTCTCGCCGGCGGGCAGCACCGCCGTCAGGCGCAGCGTGAAATCGCGCACCTCATCGCCGTGCACGAGGCGTAGGCCGAAGACCAGCGTATCGCCCAAGCGGATCGCCATCGCCTCATCGGGCTCGAGCGCCGCGAGGGCGAGACCGTCGAGTCCCGCCCAAGGGAAGTCGGCGGCTCCGATCGCAGGCGAGAATGGCTCCGCCGGCGGACGTTGCTGCGATGTCGGCGCAGCGCAGGCGGTTGCGAGGAGGAATGAGACACCGGAACGCAGATCCCGCCACATCGGCGCAGCCTACACACGAACTAGCACGGCGACAGAGTGTTCTTGGTCGAGTTCGGGCCGTAGGTCGACCATGCCGAGCGGAGGTAGGGCGGCGCTTCTACCCCGAAAGCCCGTCAGCGGTGGAAGACCGTCTCGAGCGCCCGCGTGCCGTAGCGATTGCAGACGCCACTCCTCTCGCCCTCCCGAGAGTGATGGCCATGAGCATCATTCAGGCAGTAGCGTGAAGTCCACTCCCCCACGCCACCATGACCGCACCCATCACCCCTCGCCTTGCGGCCGCCCTGAGCCTTTCCCTTCTCCTCGTCCCGGCCGCGGCCCAGGACCAGGTCGCCGGACACTTGCTCGCGTTCGCCGACAACGGTGCCTGGTGCTGGTTCGAGGACAACCGCGCCGTCATCGATCCGTTGCGCGGGCGATTGCTCGTCGGCTCGGTCGGCGACAGCAGCGGCCTCGGTGGCACGGCGCGCAGCGGTGACATCGACCTCAACTGGCTCGACCTCACCGAGGGACGCTTCGGCAGCTTCGAGCTGCACAACCAACTCGAAGGCGACGACCACGACTCGCCCGCCTTCCTCGTGCGCCCCGATGGCCACTACCTCACGCTCTACTGCCGTCACGGCGGCGACAACCTCACCCGCTACCGGATCTCGACGCAGCCGGGCGATCCGACGGCGTGGTCGCCGCTCGCGAACTACACGCACGGCGCCGGCGTGACCTACTCGAACGTCTACCACCTGCGCGAGACGGGGCGCACCTACGACTTCTGCCGTGCGGTCAACTTCGACCCCAACGTCATCTGGAGCGACGACGACGGCGCGACCTGGTCCGGGGCCGGCAAGCTGCTGACCGAAGGCGGCGGCAGCGATCGACCCTACGCGCGCTACGCCTCCGACGACCGCCGCCGCGTGCACGTGCTGACGACGAACCGCCACCCGCGCAACTACGACAACTCGATCTACCACGGCTACGTCGAGAACGACCAGCTGCACCGCAGCGACGGCACCGTGATCGACGGCAACATCTTCGACGGCAGCGGCCGGCCGCCGAGCCAGCTGACTCCCGTGTTCACCACCGGCACCGTCGTCGGCGGCGTCACCATGCGCCGCGGCTGGACGATCGACCTCGAGGCCGACGACGGCGACACCGTACGCGCGCTGTTCCAGATGCGCGCCAACGACAGCAACGCCGACCACCGCCTGTTCTTCGGCCGCTTCGACGGCACGAGCTGGCGCACGCACGAGGTCTGCCGCCTCGGCAGCTACCTCTACGCCGCCGAGGACGACTACACCGGCCTCGCCGCGCTGCACCCCGACCGCACCGACACGATCTACGTCTCGACGCCGATCGACCCGCGCAGCGGCAGCACGACGGCGCACTACGAGATCTACCTCGGCACGACCGCCAACCAGGGCGCGAACTGGAGCTGGACCGCGGTCACCGCGAACTCGTCGGTCGACAACCTGCGCCCGATCGTGCCGGCCTGGGACGCGCAGCACACGGCGCTGCTCTGGCTGCGCGGCAACTACTACTCGTACACCAGCTTCGACCTCGCCGTCGTCGGCCGCATCGAGGCGCCCGAGCAGGTCTTCGATCCGGCGACCTACCACGACGCGACGACCGCCAACACCACGCTCGCGAACGGCGCGGCCGCCAATCCGACCGGTCCGAGCTCGACGCAGGGCGCCGACGACGGCCGTTGGCACCTGCGCTCGGGCTACGGCAACGGCGGTGAGGTCTGGACCGCGAGCGAGACCGGTGCCGAGGACGCGCCGACGCTGCGCACGCGACTCACGGGCGTCGCGGCCGGCAGGCACGACGTGTTCCTCGTCTTCTGGTCGAAC